>CABUUE010000060.1 GCA_902494685.1 uncultured Collinsella sp. | reverse complement strand
GGCGCCCGCCACGAGGCCCGGCAGGTCGAGCGTCCAGATATTCTGGTTCATGAGGTTCTCGGGCACGTTGCCGGCTGCAATCTGCTGAGCCAGGCCCTCGACGATGGCCGTCTTGCCCACGCCGGGGTCGCCCAGAATGAGCGGGTTGTTCTTGGTGCGGCGCGAAAGAATTTCCATCATACGCTGGACTTCCTTTTCGCGACCAATTACAGGGTCGAGCTCGCCGTCGCGCGCCTTCTGCGTGAGGTTGGTCGCGAACTGCTTAAGCGTATCGGTGCCACCCCCCTTTTGCTGAGAGGTATCCGAGCCGCTAAAGAACGGCAGGCCCGCACCGGGACGACCAGCACCGGCGCCGGCGAGCGGACGCTTCTTGTCCTGGTCCTTGGCGGTGAGTTTCTCGATAGCCTTTTTGATGGAGGCGGACGACACACCCAGGCGCATGAGGATGTCCATGGCCATGCCGTTGCCCTCTTCGACGATACCGATCAGCAAGTGCTCGGTCGACACGTAGGTCTGGTTGTTCTCGCGCGCCACGCGGAATGAACGCTCCATCACGCTAATGACGAGCGGCGTAAAGGCGAGCTTGGCCGCCTCGGTCTCCTCACTGGGCTCGGGAACCGTGGTCTGGACCTCTTTGAGAGTATCCATGATGTCATCATAGGAGATGTCGAGCGAACGCAGCGCCTCGGCGGCAATGCCCTCGTCCTCCTTGGCAAGCGCGAGCAGCAGGTGCTCGGTGCCCACCTTATTTGAATGAAGATCGAGCGCTTCTTGCTTGGCCATGGACATGACCTTACGCGCACGATCGGTAAAACGGTCTAACATGCTAGTTCCTCTTAGACGAGCTAGTTTTTTCAAACGCAAAGCGCCGCCCCGCGGCAGCGCTTTGGTCTCTTTACCCATATGGAGTATATGTTAACAGCTGGAGGAATATCTATAAACCCGGCTCACATGAATGCAGGTTATGACCGCATCGCGGGACTCACCGCGCGATGCGCGACGGGCGCCCCGCAAGAGAAACCCTAGACGTCTTTCACCACGTCGGGACTCGTCGCACGCGATGCGCGATAGGCATCGGCCTCCTTGGAGACGCGTTCGAGCAGCTCGGATGTATCGACGCCCTCGACTTGCGCGACCGTTTCAACCGTCTGCATGGCGACCGCCCTCAGGTACGCGCACGCGCTGTCCCCCAGCTGCTCGAGGTCTATCTCCTCGCCGCCCTCCCGGGCAAAGCCGACCGCCATCACAAAGCCCATGATGCCCGAGACCAGAAAGCCCACCGCAAAGCTCGAATCTGCCTTGAGCTCTTCTCCGTCGGGGTGGACGATCTCTCTCACGCGGTCGATGATGATCGTATGGATGCCCTGCACGACCTGCTCGGCGGCACCCGCCCTCATGGTGATGACGATGCGCCGCAGTAGGCAGCGGACGTCGCGCCGGTCGAACGCCGAAAGGTCGCCCTCGCTCGAAAAATGCCAGAGGGCATCGGTGATAAGCTCGTTATCCTGCAGCAGCTGGGTCATGGCGATGGCGACGAGTTCATCGAAATCGTGAAAATAGTAGTAAAACGTTCCGCGATTGCACTGGGCGGCGCGGGTCACCTCGCCAACCGACAGCTCGAAGATGCTGTTGTTCTCGATGAGCTCCCAAAACGCCTCGATGATACGGGTGCGCGCATCGGGCGCATCGGCGTCCTTACGCGGTCTCGCCATGCGCCTCACCGCACCCCTGCGCCTTGGCGTTCATGATGAGCATCTGAAGACGGTTCTCCACGTTGGCGAAGCTCACGTCGGGATCGTAGTCGAGCGGCAGGAACTGCGCCGTGGGATACTGCTCCTTGAGCGCATGGATGAGCCCGCGCCCCACGACATGGTTGGGCAGACACCCGAACGGCTGCAGGATCACGAAGTTGCGGCAGCCGCGCTTGGCGTGCTCGAGGATCTCCGCCGGAATCAGCACGCCCTCGCCCGCATCGAACGTATGGTGCAGGATCTTATCGCTCGCGCGCACGAGCTCGGGCATGCGCGTCGGCGGCTCGTAGAGCGGGCTCGCCGCGCCCAGGCGGTCGCAACGGTCGTGCGCGAGCTCGAACAGGTTGTCCGCCGTGGCGTACCAGGCCTTTTCGGGCAGCGACAGATCGACGTGGAACTCGCGCGACTGCGCATGCTTGTAGAAATAGGTCTTGCGGATCACGTCGGTCATGCGCGCCTCGATGACCTCGAGCCCGTTGTCCTCGAGGTAGCGCTCGATCTCGTGGTTGGCGCCGAGATGGAAATTGAGCAGGTACTCGCCCACGATGAGAACGGTCGGATGCGGGTTCGAGCGGTCGTACGGAACGGCGTCCATGATCGCAAGCGCGCGTTTGAAGCCCGTCGCCTGGCCTCTCAGCCCGGAGCGCTCCATGCCCTCGATAACCTCATCGAGCGCGCGGTCGAACGCAGCGTCCGCCGCGCCCTTCTCGAGCTCGTAGGGACGGATGCGCCTAAGCATGGCCTCGAGGGCATCGATCATGGGAAGACCGTAGGCGATCTGGATGCTCGGGCCAAGGCCGAGCTTGAAGCCCGGATGCGCATTGTGGGCATCGACGTCGTCGTTGGTGAGCACCGGGACATAGTCGTATCCCGCGTCGTCGAGCGCGCGGCGCAGCAGGGGCATGTAGTGCGTCAAGCGGCAGTCGCCGATATACTTGCCAGTCACCACGGCGACGTCGTGCGGGTCGTACTTACCGCTCTTGAGTGCCGCGAGCGCCTCGCCGATCACGATTTGCGCGGGGAAGCAGATGTCGTTGTGCACATAGCGTTTGCCCAGGCGGATGGCATCCTCGCGCCCGATATCAAGGGCCTCGGCGCGCACGCCCTGATTGCGCATCGCCGCGGTCATGAGCCTGCAGAACGCATGGGAGGTGTTGGGGACCAGCGCGATCTTGTCGTGCCGGTCGCGCTTGGTGTACTTGACCTTATACGGGTCGTCGAGCGGATGGACCGCGTGCACCCGGGCGCCCTCGGCACGCTCCTCCGCGCGACGACGGTTGACCGACTCGATAAACGAACGCACGCGAATGCCCATGGGACCGGCGACGTCGCTCTCATCGAGCTTGATCATCATCGGAACCTTGGAGCCCATCTCGCCCATCATGCGCGCGATCTCGTCGGTGAGATACGCATCGTGGCCGCAGCCGAAGCTGCCCATCTGCACGAGCTCGAGCTCGGGCGTCGATGCGACGATGACCGCGCACGACAGCATGCGCGCATGGTAGTTGTTCACGATGTCGATGCGGCTGTTGGAAAGATCGACGTTGCAGACCCCCGGCACCGCATCGGGCGTCAGCACGGGGATGCCGCGCTCAGAGAAGAGCTTGGGCAGCCCGTGGTTGACCAGCGGGTCGTTGTGGTACGGGCGCGAAGCGATCACCACCGCGTAGCCGCCGTCCTCGCGCACGTTCTCGAGCACCTGCCTGCCGCGCAGCTGCAGCTGGTTCTCAAACGTCTGCTGCGCGCGGTCCGCCTGCTCGGTCGCCTTGGCAACCAGGTCGGCATCGATATCGAAGGTCTCCTTGCACCACGCCTTGAGCTGGCGGTTTCGGTCGCCCTCGTCGTACCAGTGGAACAGCGGCGTATCGAACGGAACGCCGAAACGCTCCTCCGGGTTATCGGAATTGCGCATCACGTAGGGGTATCCCTTTACGACGGCGCACATCCACTCGCTGGTAGAGGCGGTGTTTTCGGTGGGCACCGTCGTGATGATGGGCATGAAGATGCGGTCGACGCCGGCGTCGACGAGATTGCGGATGTGCCCGTGGACGAGCTTGGCCGGGAAGCACACGGTGTCGGATGTGACGTGCGCCAGACCGCGCTCGTACATCGCCTTGGTGCTGCGTCCCGAGACGCGCACCTTAAAGCCGAGCGTGCTGAAGAACGTCGACCAGAACGGCATGGTGTCCCAGAACTCGAGCACACGGGGAATGCCGATCGTGACATCGCGCCCCCCGCTGACGGGAACCGTGGGGTACGACTCGAACAGCAGCTTCTCGCGGTCGACAAAGAGATTGGGGGCAGCCGCGGTCCGGTCGCGCCCCGTGCCGGGTGCCTGTGCCTCGCAAGCACCCTGCGGACGCAGCTCCTCCGCCGCGGGAACCTCGCGCACGAGCTCATCCCATGAGATGGCGCCGCCGCGCGGGCAGCGATTGCCCGTGACGTAAAGCGAGCCGTCGCCAAATGCCACGACCGCGCGCTGGCAGCGGTTGTTGCACCGACGGCAGGTAACGCCGCCGAACTCGCGATGCTCGAAGCGCTCCACGGCATCGAGCCCGATAAACGACGTGCCGGCGTCGCCCTTGCGGCATTCCTCGCGCGCGAGCAGGGCGATACCGATAGCGCCCATCAGCCCCGGGTGGGGCGCACGCGTGACGGGTTTGCCCAGATACTGCTCGAATGCGCGCAGCACCGCGTCGTTTCGGAACGTGCCGCCCTGGACGACGACTTTGTCGCCCAGACGGTTGAGATTTGAAACGCGAATGACCTTGGTGAACACGTTCTCGATAATCGAACGGCAGAGACCGGCCATGATGTCGCCCGGACCCTTACCGCGCCGCTGCTCGGAAACGACGCTGCTGTTCATGAACACCGTGCAGCGGCTGCCGAGAACGGCGGGGGCTTTGGACGAAAATGCCTCGGTCGCGATATCCTCAACGGCTATTCCGAGGTTTTTGGCAAAACCCTCGAGGAACGAGCCGCAGCCCGCAGAGCACGCCTCGTTGACGACGATATCGGTCAGCACGCCGTGGTTGAGCCAGATGGCCTTCATATCCTGTCCGCCGATGTCGAGCACGAAGGTCGCATCGGGAACGCATGCGCACGCGGCGCGGGCGTGCGCGACCGTCTCGACCGTATGGTAGTCGGCGTGGAACGCGCGCGCGAAAAGCTCCTCGCCGTATCCCGTGGTGCCCACGGCATCGATCGCAAGCGTGACTCCCGCTGTCTCCCAGCGGTTCTTCAAGCTGACAAGACCCTGTTGGGCGACGTCGAGCGGTCTGCCGTTATTAGACGCGTAGAACGAATCGACAAGCTCACCCGCCTCATCGACCAGGGCGAACTTGGTCGTCGTGCTCCCCGAATCGATACCGAGCGCCACACGCACCGTCTCTCCGGGCGCATACGCATCCGGATCCTTTGCCGGCGTCTCTTTGCCATGGCGTGCCGTAAAATCCGCCTGCTCGGCAGGTGTGGCAAAAAAGGGCTGGGCAAGACGTCCCTCCCCGCTTGCGGGCGCGACCGTCTCGAGCTTATCCAGCCGGACAAAAGCGTCGGGAAGGTCGATCGGTTGGGACGATGCGAACATGTCGGTCAGCGACAGGGCGGCACCGCGCGCGACCATGATCTGCGGATCGCGCGGGACGATAACCTGATCGTCCGATAGATTCAGTTGCTCCCGGAACACGCGGACCAGTGTGGGGTTGTAGGCGAGCGTACCGCCCTCGAAGATTACCGGCGGCTCGATGTCGATACCCTGGGCCAGACCGCCGATCGTTTGGCGGGCGACCGCGTGAAGCGCCGAAAGCGCCAGGTCGGTGGTAGGAATGCCCTCGTTGAGCAGCGGCTGGATATCGGTCTTTGCGTACACGCCGCAGCGGCCCGAGACCTCGTGGACGGTCGTTCCCCGGCTTGCGAGCTGCTCGAACTCGCCCGATTCGGTGCCGACCCCCATGAGCTTTGCCATCTCGTCGATAAATGCACCGGTACCGCCTGCGCACGAGCCGTTCATGCGCATGTCGGCAACCTCGATGTCTCCCTTATCGTTGGTGCGGAAGAAGATCATCTTGGCGTCTTGGCCGCCCAGCTCGATGGCGCAGCGCGTCTGCGGATAGAACCTGCTGATCGCGAGCGCGTTGGCGACCACCTCCTGAACGTACGAGGCGCCCAGCGCGGTCGCGATATCGCGCGCACCCGAGCCGGTCACCGCAACGCGCAGTGACTCATGGGGAAAGCGCTCGGCGAGCTCGCCGAGCATGGCGCGCACGCTCGCTGTCTGACACGCCCCGTGGCGGCGATATCCCCACCACGCCTCGGTCATATCCTCGTGCATCGCGTAAACTTTGGTCGTCGTCGACCCTACGTCCAGTCCTACTAGCAACGCCATAATGCTCCGTCTCTCGCATTTTTCCCGCTAGAGATATACCACTCTACGTAATACAACAGACTGTTGTATTTAAACTCCGTATAAAAAGCGGCTGCCGAAACGCTTCAGCAGCCGCCGAATGCACCAACAGATTGTTCTGCGCGCTAGCACGTCGGGCAACGGAGCAGCACGGGCCCTCCGGTCATGCGCACCGCTCACGCCCGCGATGTCGCCGAGAGAGCTATCCACGCTTTGGGCTCCAACCAAGCAAGTCGCCCGCGCTCAGCAGATCCCTAAGCGAGCTACTCGCACTCAGGAGCCATAGCCTGCTCCAAGAGCTCGGCATGCTCCTCCTCGAAAACCGTCCCCACAGGGAAGGCGCGACGGAAGACGAAGCGGGAAATCGGACCGGCTACCAAAAGGTTCCACGGCAGCGCCATCACAAAATTATGCGGGATGTTGATCATCCAGATCGCGGGCACGGAATACAGGTTCGCAAGGATGCCGCCGGGCATGTGCGTCAGACCCTCACAGGCACCGTACAGCGACATGATGATGACCATGGGAACGACCATGCAGGAGCTGACGGCGAGCGTCATGGCAAGTGGCGAGCTCTTGCCCGGCGTGACCAAGTACTTAAAGGCGAAACCCTTGGCGAGCGGGCTGGCGACGAACCAGTCGCAGCACATGGCAAAAATGTAGGCAACGGGGAAGCCGAGCCACGCAGTGGCAACGACCTCGCCGTTGATGGCCCCGTGCTGCAGGGCAACGTTGTAGATGCTCATCCAGAGCACCATGCAAAAGCACATGATAAAGGTGAACAGCAGGCTCTCTCGTTTGTTGATAGGCATAAAGGGCAGATTCCTCTCTGTGTTGTACCGCGGCGCCACGCAACAAAAACGGGCGGGCAAGATGGAGCTGTTGGAACTTCATCTCGCCCGCCCGTGGTACGCGCGTCTGCGACTACTTATGTGGTGGAACCAGCCTAGCACGAAACGCATGCGCTTCGTAAGCGTTGAGTTTATGAAGATGCAGGGCACCGATAATCCCCCGACCCCATAAGTTGCGGTGGAATACGGACTGTTTTGACCCTTTAAGCAGCAATTCAGTCCCTATTTCACCGCAACTCATTTGGTGCAAAGTAACCTGTCCCCCTTGTACCAATTAGCTGGTGTGGCGCCAGCGAGGGTCGGTGAGCGTACGCGCCACACCCAGTCCAACGGGCAGAAACGCTACGATGAGCACTGCGCGCACAAACCAGCCGAGCATATTGACCGTGTCGAAGGTGCACATGTAATACATCGAGCGATACAGATACAAGCCCGGCACCATAATGACAATCGAAGGCACCGTGAGGGCGATGCGCGGGTAGGTGAGCTTGACTTCGGCCAAGCTTGCCAGCAGACCCGATACCAGCGCGCCGATAAACGCTGCTGCCTCGGGAGGCATTCCCGTGCTGAGGCCCAGGAAGGGAATCATCGTCGGCGCATCGACAAGGGTCAGACGCAGGGTATTGGACACGGCGCCGATCAACCCAGCTGCCGCGGCCATCTTTACCGGGCTGTTGAACATCACCGAGAAGCCGAATACGCCAACGAAGCTCATCACCACGCGCAGGAGCGTAAGGGCAAGCGGCGAAAGGCCCAGTGGGGCAAAGTCGTCCGGCGCCAGGCCAACACACTCGGCAACCATCCAACCTACGAGGGTCGCCATCACAATAATCGATACGGCATATGAAAGGCGCTCGATACCGCTTCGCATGTCGAGCTTAGCGATGTCGAGGCCTGCCGTAATGAGTGGAAAGCCGGGAATCACAAAGAGCATGGCGCCGATATAGCCTTCTTGGTGCGACATTGCCCCCGGTATGACCTGGCCAAGGCCGAGCAATGCCAGCAGATACGAAACGCAAGCGAGCGCAACGCCGGTCGTCAGCGCGCTGAACTGACCAAGGCCTTGCTTGAGAATATGGGAGCGGGCAAAGTTGCCGACACCCGCGCCCACGAACGCGCATGCCATCTCAATAGGACCGCCACCAAGTAAAAAGACAAAGGCGCCACAGGCGCAGGCCGCCGCAAGGCCCTGTTGCCAAGGCGCGTAATCAGGTTTTGAACTCTCAACGGTCTTGAGCATCTCGTGATACTCGTGCACCGTGAAGCGACGACCATAGGTCTCGATTTCCTTGAGGAAACTCTCCATCATCCAAATGCGATGGGTATTGACGCCCGTTGTGGGCAAGCTGACGACCTCATTAAAGCAGTGGCCATCTTCGATGCAGGTGCACTCAAACGATAGGAGACTTAAGTCAACGTGGATGGTGACACCGAGTACGGCGGCAACACGATTCATGGTATCGCGCACGCGCCAGGCACCCGTTCCGCTTGCCAGCATAAGCATGCCGGTGCGGCAGATGATGGATGATTTATCGGTGAGCGGCGCAT
>CABUUE010000059.1 GCA_902494685.1 uncultured Collinsella sp. | reverse complement strand
CGGCGGCCTTGCGAAAAACAAATCCAAGTTAGACCATTTCAAATGGTTCGATGTCTGCCCGGATGCGACACAGCTTGTGTGTCCATCCTCGCAGTATCCGGTTCTCAAGGTGCACGCTTTGCGGCTGATCCGGTCCGACCGGGCCGCGCGGCAAGGAGATATATTGCCAGACCGGAGGGGCCCCGGGGGCGGGAATCTGGTCGTACACATTTCCTACACAGTTTGGAATCCGACTAACGTTTGCCAGCCGTTACCTACCGCTCGCCGAGCATCTCTTTATATAAGGCAGTCTCATGGTTAAAGCGGATACGTCCCCCTAGCTAAAGCACAGCCAGCATCGAGCAACTCATCACGTTCTTCCACCGAGAACCCCTCGGCGTAGACGCGCACCACTGGTTCGGTCCCGCTAGGACGGACCAGCAGCCACGTGTCATCCTCGAATGCCAAACGCAAGCCATCCATATGACTAACGTTTTGCGGCACCTTGCCACAAATCGACTTGGGGTTTACGCCCGGCAGCAGGGTTCGTAACGTTTCGGCATCTTCGGCCTCAAGGCGCAAATCCCGTCGACCGTAACTCGTCTTACCAAAACTGTCCTCGAGTTGGTCGACCAGAACGCCCAAAGGCGCGTCCGTCTTAGCCATAAGCTCACACAGAATCAGACAGGCGAGGATTCCATCGCGCTCGGGCATATGCGCGGCGATGCCGATACCACCGGCTTCTTCGCCGCCCATGAGGACGCCGCCCTTCTTCATCTCTGCCGCTATATATTTGAAACCGACTGGCTTGACGGTCACGCGGCAGCCAAGCGCCTCGGCAATGCGACGCACGAGCGTCGAGCATGAAAGATTGACGACGACGCGCCCCTCCAAATTACGAAATTGAACCAAGTCGCCCAAAACGAGCGCCATGATCTGATGCGGATGTATATATCTGCCGCGCTCGTCAACCGCGCCGATACGGTCGGCGTCGCCGTCGGTCACCAGGCCAGCGCAAGCTCCGTCCTCGATAACCGTGCGCTCGCAAGCGTCCACCCACGGTTCAACGGGGTCGGGGCAGATATCTTCTTGGTCAGACGCCTGCCCGGCGTGAATCTCGTGCACCTCAACGCCAAGCTCGCGCAGCAAGTCGGCTAGATAGCCCTGGGCTGCGCCGCCCATGGGATCGACAACCACGCGCAGGTGCGCGGCGCGGATGGCTTCGGCATCGACAAACGATGCCACCGCCTGCATATAGTCAGGAATGATATCCGCGGTGCGATATTGCCCCTCGATCCCCATTGGCTCGAGAGCCATGGTCTCTTCGAGCTCTTCGATGACATCCTGGTTGGCGGTCGAGCCGTCACCCATGCGAATCTTGAGGCACAGATAGCCCTGCGGATGATGGGACCCCGTCACCATGAGCGCGCCGCACGCCTCACCGTCATAAGCCGCCGCCCACGTAAGGGCAGGGGTCGGGACAGGTCGCGAAGCGAGCACGGCGTCTAGCCCGTGCGCCGCTAGCACGCCCGCCGCAAGCTCAGCGAACTCGCGCGCCAGGGGCCGGGTATCGAACCCTATATATACCGTTTTGCCCGGATTGGTCTTTTGCCACAACTCGCCGACGGCATCGGCGATACGGGCAACGTTATCGGCAGTGAAGTCCTCATCGACGCGAGCGCGCCAACCGTCAGTTCCAAAATGAATTATCGCGCACACGCGCAGACACCTCACAGTGTTTGGATCATGGTACGCATGGGGTATACCCGCAACATGCACTCGGCAACCTGCCAGCACCAGCATTCACCATTTGGGCAAATGCTGCCGAAGACATGCAGGCAATAAAAAAACTGCCCCGTATGGAGCGGTTTTGCCCTTTATATATCGAGCGCCTCGGCCATCGCTGCCGTAGTGATTGCCGTGGTTCCACAGCAACTGCCCATCATTGCGGCACCGGCATGTCTCCATTCGATGCATGCGCGCGCGAAAGCTTCGGGGTTCTCGTGCCATACGGGGCCATCCTGAGTCTGGACCGGATCGCCTACGTTGGGACGCACCGTAACGGGAGTAGTCGCCGATGCAACCATCCTGGGCACCGCCGCGTTCGCGGCCGCAAGCGAACAGCAATTAACACCAACCGAGTTTGCGCCGTGTTTTTCGGCGTACAAAACGGCTGCCTCGATGTTGAGGCCATCGCCCAACAGGTCGCCTTTATCGTCAACGACAAAACTCACCAGAACAGGCATGCCGTCGGCGGCGTCTCGGGCGCCGGCAAGCATGGGCTGCAAATTACGGATAGACGTCACCGTCTCGATCAGCAGACCGTCAACACCAGCATTGAGCAAGGCGTGCGCCTGTTCGCGCGCAATGCCTCGGATTTCACGATACTCGGCAGAGTCCTCGGCAAACCACTCAATACCGATCGGGCCCATCGAGCCCAGCAGCAGCTGAGGGTGCGCCTGGCGGGCATCGTCGACAGCCCCGCGATTGACCTCCGCCACGGACGGCGCAATCTGGTCGTGCTTGAGGGCATAGCTCGATGCCTGAAAGGTGTTGGTAATGAGCACCTGCGCGCCGGCGGCGACATACAAGCGATGGATACGAGAAACGGTCTGCGGCTCTGCCAGATTCCAAAACGCCGGTGGAATGTCGGCGGCATCGTACTCACTCAACAGAACACTGCCCATGGGACCCTGCGCCAACAAGGTCTCGCTCGACAAGCGGCGCGTAAGTTCCTCGGCACCAAAGCGGTTGTAATAACTCGTATCCATAATATATCCCGCTATTCCTCGACG
Organism: uncultured Collinsella sp.; assembly: GCA_902494685.1. GTDB lineage: Bacteria > Actinomycetota > Coriobacteriia > Coriobacteriales > Coriobacteriaceae > Collinsella. The sequence continues at coordinate 5,790 of CABUUE010000059.1, read as the reverse complement.
CTGATTCCCTGCTTTTCGAGATAGGCGAGCCAGCGGTTCATCGTGTCCTCGGAAAGCGCATGCTCCATCATGCAGGCCTCGGAATCGGCTCGCTCAAATTCGACACCGAGCTCCTGAACCAAAAACGTGCGGATGAGGCGATGACGGTACCAGATAGCCGTACCAACCTCGCGGCCACGATCGGTCAGGACTACCTTGCCGTAGTGCGATTGCTCGACAAGTTCGGATGCCTTGAGCGCCGAAACCGCTTTATTGACCGATGCCTTGGAGACGCCAAGGCGCTGCGCGATGTCGACCGATCGCACGCCGTTGGTTTCCCCCTCTTCGCTTTCAATGCGAACCATGCACTCCAAGTAGTCTTCGTTCGCCACCGTCAGATGTAGTTCGCGCGAGCTATTTGTCGTATCCATGATCTTCCGTCCCTTCTGCATTCAATGGCTGATTCTACCCCATCCAAGCGTCGTGGTATGCCGTGGCATACCGTGCTAGAGTTCTTGTTGCACACGACGACCAAGATTGGAGCGGTCTTTATGGAAAACACCACCACGAGCCCCGATGTCCTCGAGCGCTTTTTGCGCTACGTCCAGATCAACACGCAGTCCGAGGATGCAAACTGCGACCAGGTACCCTCGAGCGCCGTTCAGTTTGACCTTGCCAACGTGCTGGCTGAAGAGCTGCGCGAGCTTGGTGCGGAAGATGCCTACGTGACCGAGCACGCCTATGTCTGCGCGCATATCCCCGCAAGTGCGGGCGCTGAGGACAAGCCCGCCCTGGGCCTGATCGCCCATCTCGACACTACCGAAGTTGCACCGGGCGCCGGCGTGAAGCCGCACATCGTACACTACGAAGGCGGCGACCTGGTCTGCGGCACGGTTGACGGTAAGCCCGTTGCCATGAGTACCGTCAAGCTTCCCGCCCTGAATGACCTCGCGGGTGAGGACTTGGTCTGCAGCGATGGCACCACGCTGCTGGGCGCAGACGACAAGGCGGGCGTCGCCGAGATCATGTCGCTTGTCGCGCGTATCGCTCAGGACCCTTCTCTGCCCCATCCCGCACTCGGCATTTGCTTCTGCCCTGACGAGGAGATCGGCCACGGAGCCGAGCTGTTGGATATCGATGCCTTTGGCTGCAAGTACGCCTACACGGTCGACGGCGGCCCCATCGGCGAGCTGGAGTGGGAGTGCTTTAACGCCGCCGAGGCGACCGTCCGCTTTGAGGGCCAGTCCATCCACCCGGGCGACGCTAAGGGCCGTATGGTCAACGCAGGCAATCTGTTCTGCGACTTCAACGCGTTGCTCCCCTACGTGCAGCGCCCGGAGTATACGGAAGGCTACGAGGGCTTTTATCACCTTGAGGGTGTATCTGCGACCGTCGATCACGCCACAGCGCGCTATATCGTCCGCGACCATGACGCCGCCAAGTTCCAGCAGAAACTCGACCTTATTGATGCCGCTGCCTCGATGCTCAACCAGCGTCTGGGTGAGGAGCGCGTGACGGTCGAGATTAAGCAGCAGTATCGAAATATGGCCGAGATCGTTCGTGACTATCCCGAGCTTATTGATGTTGCCAAGGAAGCCTACCTTGCCTGCGGCGTTGAGCCCCAAGTGCTGCCGATTCGCGGCGGCACCGACGGTGCGCAGCTGTCGTTCCGCGGTCTGCCCTGCCCCAACCTTTCCACCGGCGGCTATTGCTACCACGGCGTCAACGAGTTCGTCCCGGTCAGTTCGCTCGTCAAGATGACCGACGTGCTCCAGGAGCTCGTCGCCCGCTTTGCATAGGGAACTCGAACAATCTAGGTAAGCAAAACCGCCCCGTCCTCAAAACCGAGAACGGGGCGGTTTTTGGTGCAAGGGGAGTAGTCAGCACCGCATAGAAGCTGGGGGCGTTCTTAAACGACTAGTCAAACAAGAACGTCCCCAATGACTACCCATGTGACAAGTGTTACGCCGATGTTTTAACACCGACAGCGAAAACCCGCCAGAGCGAGCAAGGTGCCTTGAAACGAGGCGGCATTGATCTTTTGATCATGCCGCCGAAGTTGAAAGGCAGATTGCCGCTCTGGCGGGTTTGCAGCGTCAACTGGTTACGCGGGCTGGTAAGCCCGCGTAACTCTAATAGTTAGCTTCGTAGCCGTTGCCGTCGCCGGTGGGCTCTTCGTAGTAGTCCGAATCGCTCGAATCGTTTGAGTCATCGGAATCGTCAGAACTGACCGATGAGGTTGCGGTACCGTTTGCGTAGTCGTCAGACGTGTTGTTGTTCAGGTCGCCGATCGTAGAGCTGGAACCGTCGGAAAGACCCATGGTGTTGGGACCCTTGGGATCCTTGCCGGCATCGACGCGCTCCATCATTTCCTTGAGCTCGTCCTCGTAGACAAAGACGTAGCTCACACCGTCGATCATGGTGCTGTCGTCGGCATACGAGGGCAGGTTGGCCGAGTAGATACCGTCGACATCCATACCGCGCATGGCGTTGACCGTAGCCACGATATCCTGAACGCTCATATCGGTTACGAGCATATCGGACAGCGAATTAACCAGGCCAAAGATCTTCGTGGCATCGAAGTTATTGAGAATCTGGTTGGCAAGGGCGCCAAGCACCTGCCGCTGGTGGCGCATGCGCGTGTAATCGCCGTCGGCATAGGTGTAGCGGCAGCGGGCATAGGTAAGGGCGGTGGCACCGTCCATATGCTGCTGGCCAGCGGTAATCTTGATATCCAGGTGCTCGGGGTCGTCAACATCATCGGTTGCGTTAATGTCGATACCGCCAACCGAATCAATCAGCGCCTGCATACCGTCGAAGCTGACCTCGGCATAGTGGGAAATCTGAACACCGCACAGCTCGTTGACCGCCTCGACCATGGCCTCGGCACCGCCAACGGTATGGCAGGCGTTGATCTTCATGGTCTCGCCCTTGTACTCGACCTTGGTGTCGCGCGGAACGGAAATGAGCGTCGCCTGCTTTTGCGTGGGGTCGATGCGTGCCAAGATAATCGAGTCGGCACGATACGTATCCTCGCCCGGACGGCCGTCGGTGCCAAGAAGCAGCACGTAGAACGGATCCTTTGCCTCATCGGTGTCAACCAGAACCCGACGCAGATTGTCGGTAATGACATTAGAATCGCCGAGCTTGCCCATAATGGTGGCAAACCACAGGCCGGCAGCGGTAGTGGCACTCAGCAGCACGCCAAGCACGACAATGAGCGCGACGTGACGAATCGTGTGGCTACGACGACGTTGACGAGCGCGCTCGGAATAGCGAGCCACGTTATCGCGACTGTAGATCTTGGCCTGCGCACCAGTTGAGGGTCTTCGGGCGGCGGTATCCGCGAGGGGCTTTTTATTAAACATAGGCAACCTGTATTAGTAGATGACGGGATCGGGGACGGTAGCATGCTCGACATGCGCGCCGAGCGCCTGCAGCTTTTCGACAAACTGCTCGTAGCCGCGCTTGATATGATGGATGGCCGAAACCTCGGTCGTCCCGTCGGCGATCAAGCCCGCTACGACGAGGGCCGCTCCGCCACGCAGATCGGGCGAGGTAACCTGTGCACCCGAGAAGCCCTTGACGCCATGAATCATGGCATGATGGCTCTCGATACGAATGTCGGCACCCATGCGTACCAGCTCAGAGGCAAACATAAAGCGATTCTCGAAGATGTTCTCGGTGATAACGGAGCTACCGTCGGCAAGGGCGGAGAGTACCATAATCTGCGCCTGCATGTCCGTCGGGAAGCCGGGGAACGGAAGCGTCTGGATGTCGACCGGCTTGATACGCTCGGCACGGTTTACATGGACGCCATCCTCGACGCGCTCGCAGTCGATACCCATGAGCTCCATCTTCTTGAGTACCATGCCCAAGTGAATGGGGCAAAAACCCGTGACGTCGACACCGCGATCGTCGGCCATCAACGCACCGGCGACGATAAAGGTGCCGGCCTCGATGCGGTCGCCCACTACGCGATGGGTAACGGGATGCAGCTCTTCCACGCCCTCGATGGTCACGACAGGCGTACCGGCGCCGACAATCTTAGCGCCCATCTCGTTGAGCATGTTGGCGAGATCGACGATCTCGGGCTCGCGGGCGGCATTGTCGATAACCGTGGTACCCTTCGCGCGCACGGATGCCATAATGAGGTTCTCGGTCGCACCGACACTGGCGAACTCGAGCGTGACGGTGGTACCGCGCAGACCTTGGGGCGCATTAGCGTTGATGTAACCGTGGGCGGTATCGAACTCAACGCCCAGGGCCTCGAGACCAAGAATGTGCATATCGATCTTGCGAGCACCCAGGTTGCAGCCGCCCGGCATGGCGATCTTGGCGCGATGGAAGCGACCCAGCAGGGGTCCCATCACGGCTGTGGAAGCACGCATCTTGGCAACGAGCTCGTAGGGGGCCTCCCAAGAATCGACCTGAGAGGTATCAATCTCGAGCGTGTGCTCGTCGAGAACATCGATCGTAGCGCCCATGCCCTTGAGCACCTTGCCCATCACGTGGACATCGGAAATATCGGGCACGTTCTGCAGCGTCGTCTTGCCCGGCGCCAGAAGCGTTGCCGCCATGAGTTTGAGTGCGGAGTTCTTGGCGCCCGAAACGGGCACGGAGCCTCCGATGGCGTGGCCACCCTCAACGCGGATAATATCCAAGGTCTACCCTTTCAAAAAGCATGCCCGGGATGGCTGGGCCATCCCGGGCATGATGTGTTCGCAAATGGTCGAACGCTAAATCGTTTGACTATTGGGCAAGCTTGAGCTTACACCATGCGATTTCATTATAGAGGTAGGCGCGGCGTGCATCATCCTCCGACAAATTACCCAGCTTCTCTTCAAAACCTTGAATATCAGCTTTAAGCTTGTCGGCATCGACGGTCGCCAAATCGCAAGCGCGCTCGGCGAGGACGGTCACGACATCGTCCGCGACCTGGGCGTAGCCGCCGACCACGGCAAACGTGTGGTCGACAGTGCCCATGGCCTTATCGGAAACGCGAACGTAACCGCGGTCGATCGTGCAGATCTCGCTGGAGTGAGCAGGCAGAACGCCAAACTCGCCATCCGTGGACGGAATCGACACAAACGCAGCGTCGCCCTCATAGGCGCAGCTCACGGGGCACACGATGCGGATACGCATAACCTACTTCTCCCCCATCTTGCGGGCGCGCTCGCGCACGTCCTCAATCGTGGAAGCATAGCGGAAAGCCTGCTCGGGCAGGTCATCGGCCTTGCCGTCGACAATCTCGGCAAAAGAGCGGACGGTATCCTCGACGCGGACGTAGACACCGGGGTTGCCGGTGAACTTCTCGGCGACGTGGAAGGACTGCGAGAGGAACTGCTGAATCTTACGGGCACGGTTGACCGTAAGGCGCTGCTCCTCGGACAGCTCGTCCATACCCAGAATTGCGATGATGTCCTGAAGGTCGGAGTACTCCTGCAGGAGCTCCTGGACCTTGACAGCGACACGGTAGTGCTCCTCGCCGACGATCGAGGGATCGAGAGCGTCGGAGGAAGACGCGAGCGGGTCGATAGCCGGGAACAGGCCGAGCGACGAAATGCTACGCGAAAGAACCGTGGTGGCATCGAGGTGAGTAAACGTCGTGGCAGGCGCCGGGTCGGTCAGGTCGTCTGCGGGGACGTAGACAGCCTGGACGGAGGTAATGGAGCCCGTCTTGGTCGAGGTAATGCGCTCCTGGAGGTCGCCCATCTCGGTTGCCAGCGTGGGCTGGTAACCAACAGCGGACGGCATACGACCGAGCAGTGCGGACACCTCGGAACCGGCCTGCGTGAAGCGGAAGATGTT
>CABUUE010000058.1 GCA_902494685.1 uncultured Collinsella sp. | reverse complement strand
GCCGCGAGCGCACCGCACGAGTACGACGTGGTGTTGATGGACATCATGATGCCTGGCATCGATGGCCTTGAGGCCACGCGTCAGATTCGAGCGCTCGATCGCGAGGATGCCGCGACCACGTCGATTATCGCCGTGAGTGCCAACGCCTTTGCCGACGACCGCAGGCTTTCGCGCGAGGCGGGCATGAACGCGCATCTGAGCAAGCCTGTGAGCTCGCAAGAGCTCGTCGAGGCGCTAGCACACATCGCCGCCGACGCTTCATAAGCATATGGCTCGGTTCCAAGGTGGGCTGGAACCGGGCCATATTACTATTGATGAGACCTGCTGAGGGGCTTACTTTTCCTGAATCTGCTTGCCGCAAAGATGCTCAATCGTAATCTCGTAGAGCTGGACGCCCTTAATGTCCTTGGCGATTTCCTCTTCGACTTCCTCGGCAGAAGGGTAGTACTTAAGGGCGAGCTGGCGGACTTTATCCTCGATAAACGCGGGGGTGTCATTCGCCAGGCGACAGCGGCCAAAGACCACGGTGCTCATAACGTAGGGAGCCCAGTCACCGTTCTTGTGCCACTCGTTGCCGTAAACGGTAAAGCAGACCTTGTCATCGCGCTTGAGTGCGTCGACCTTGTGGCCAGCCTTGGCGCCATGGAAATAAATCTTGTCGTGCTCGGTGTCAAAGAAGTAGTTGACGGGAATGGCGTACGGGTAGCCATCGTCGCCGTTGACGGCAAAGACACCGCGCTTGCAGGCAGCGAGCAGTTCGCGCGCTTCCTCGTCAGTGATGGCGCGTTTCTTTCGACGTAGGGGCCTAAACATCGTTGGATTCCTTTCTGGTCATGCGTGGTAGTTGAGCACAAACTATAGCGAAACGGACCCGTCTTTCTTGATGCGGGCGAGTATGTTTTTGAGCTTGTTAAAGTCGAGCGGTTTGGACAGATGGGCGTTCATGCCGGCGTCGTGTGCCGCCTTGGCGTCCTCGGCAAAGGCATTGGCGGTGAGCGCGATGATGGGGATATCGGCTGCATCGACCTTCTCGCTCAGACGGATCGTGCGGGTTGCCTCATAGCCGTCCATGTCCGGCATCATAATGTCCATCAGGATCGCATCGAAGCTGCCGGCGGGATGAGACAGGTACAGATCGACGACTTCGTTGCCGTTGGCGGCGCGGGTGACCACGACGCCCTCGGATTCTAGCAGCGCCTGGGCAATCTCGGCATTCAATTCGTTGTCTTCGGCGAGCAGTACGTTCATGTCGGCGAGCGAGCAGTCGAGCGCCCTCTCGACCGTATCTGCCCGCGGCTGGGGGTTCTTGTCGATATCGAGCGGAATCTCCACGTAGAACGAAGTGCCCACATGGAGCTCGCTGGTGACTTCGATGGTGCCGCCCATCAGTTCAATAAGCGACTTGACGATTGGCATGCCCATGCCGGTTCCTTGGAACTTGCTGCGCGCATCGTCACCTTCTTGGGCGAACGGCTCATAGATATGCTTTAAAAACTCGGGAGCCATGCCAATGCCGGTATCCGAAACACTAAAGCAAAAGAGCGCGCGCCCGTTATCGAGTGGCTTGGTCTTTGAGCTAAAGGTGACGGAGCCGCCGTGCTTGTTGTACTTAATGCTGTTGTCTAACAGGTTGATCATGACCTGTCGGATATGGGTGGGACTGCCGATCATGTATGGCCCCGTGGCGTACGTCAGGCTATTGTCCTGCATTGTGATGCCGTTATCGGATGCGCGGAGCTTGCACAGCACCAGCGTATCGTCACAGAGCTTTTTGAGGTTAAAAGGCGCATGTTCCAGTGTCAGCTTGCGGTCTTCGATTTTGCCCATCTCGAGGATGTCGTTGATCAGCGAGAGCAGGTGATTGGCGGCAACGCGCGCCTTGGCACGGCTCTCGCGGGCGACTTGCATATCGCCTTCTTTCAATTCCTCGATCTCGATAAGGCCCAGGATACCGTTGAGCGGCGTACGGATGTCGTGGCTCATGCGCGTGAGGAATGCCGTCTTAGCGGCGTTGGCAGCATCGGCTTTTTTGCGCTCGGTTCGAGCGCGCGCGAGCGCCCAGATGAGCAGGACGATGCCGACCGACAACATACCGATGAGGGTGGCTGCAATGGCGGTGCGGTTGCGATAAAGGAATTGAAGCGTGTTGGATTCCTGGGCCGTGTACGACGTGGAGGAGAAATTGCTTGCGGAGAGCGATTCTCCGGCATTGATGATGCCCTTGTTGATGATTCCCAGCAGTTCGGGCTTGCCGCGCGACATCAAGCACGCGAGGTCACAGGTGTCAGGGAGCTCGACCGTCTCGCAGTCCTCGAGATCATAACGGTCACCGATGGTTTTTACGCGTGAACTGGGAGCGACGATGCAGCGCGCCGTTCCCTTCCTGAGGGCGTCGAACGCTTCATCGTCGGATTGGTATTCGGTTACGGTCGCTGTGGGGAATAGACTTTCAAGTGCATTTCGGTTGACAAACGATGATTTGGTACAGGCGATGTTCTGAAGGTCTTTTTTCAGGTTACTGCCGGTGTGGATGGCGGTGAGGGACATGGTCCCCAACGATACCGACTGCACAACGCCTGATTGCTCGGCAAACCAGTAATCTCGGTATGCCGGCAGCGCAACGTCTATGCTTCCCTCTGACAGGGCCTTTGACATCATCTTGTAGCTATCAAAGGCGACGGTTTTGACCGTAATGCCAAATTTATCGTGTAGCGTCGTCGCAAGCGATGCGAGCGAGCCTTCCATTTTGCCGTCTTCGTCTTCGTTGCAGTAGGGGAGTTTGCCCGTAATGTAGCCGAGCGTGATGGTGTTGTTGTTTGCTTTGAGCCAGGCGCGCTCATCGCCGGTGAGCGAGGATGATCCGCTGTTTTGCGCTGAATAGTTCGATTTGACCTCGTCGTTATAGCGGGGGTTGACGCGGTTGATTGCCGCCATTGCGGAGTTGATGTTGTCCATCAGGTCGGGGCGGCTTTTGGGAACGGCAAAGTAGTAGTCGCTCGAACCGACGTAGAACATGGGCGACGCCTCGGGCGACGAAATGGTGTCGTTCATGATGATGGCGTCGACCTCGCCGTTTGCGAGCGCGTCAAAGAGAACGGAGCCTCCGTCATACTCCCTGTATGTGCAGGCGACTCCCTCGTTGGCGAGCCACTGCTGGCCGACGATGGTTTGCATAACACCGGAGTTGTAACCGATGGTGAGACCCTGGAGTGCTTGAGGGTCACCCTTGGCCAGGTCGTCACGGTCGGGCCTGGCGTAGATGTAGTAGCGCTCGGTGCCCTCGGGGTTCGAGGAAAAGAGCAGCTTTTGGGCGCGTTCCTCGGAGTAGGAGATGTTGGGCATGAGGTCGATCTCGCCTGCCTCGAGCATGTCCATAAGCTCGGTGAAGGTGCCGGAGACGTATTCGTACCGCCAGCCGGGCGTGTAGTACGACAGGGTCTGGAGGTACTCGTAACCCCATCCCGAGAGACGCTCGCCGGGGGTGCCGTTCTGGAAGCCCTCGTTGTTGACGAGCCAGCCGACGCGGACCGTCTTGACTGGCTGACTAGAGTCATCGGCAAAAGCCTGGACAGGCGCGATGGAACTCAGTGCGGCAAGCGCGGCAAGCACAATGGCCAGGGCGCGACATATAACTGAACGAAGGACAGTGGCAGCTCTCACATGCAATCCTAACGAATCGAGACAATACCGCATAAGGATACCAGCTCAGCCTGCCCAGTCGGCAGCTGTACCGCTAAACGCTCCCGCCCGGCAGTCATCGGGGACGTTCTTAAACGACTAGTCATTGGGGACGTTCTTGTTTGACTAGTCATTTAAGAACGTCCCCAATGACTAGTTTCGTTTGCGGGGGAGGCGTGGGAAAATACCGAGCGAACGTGATTGGTTGTCCGTGGAAGGGGTCGCGATGAAAAAGCTCAGGACGCTTGCCGATGTGTTGCGACAGGCTGGCTTTGCGCGCATCACGGGTCTGTTTCTTATCTTTTACCTGCTGTGCTCGACGGCCGTCTGGCTGTCCGAGCCAACGACCCTTACGTTTGGCGATGGCCTGTGGTTTAGCTTTGAGACGGTCTCGACGATCGGCTTTGGCGACATTCCGGCCGAGACACCGGTTGCCCGCGCCATTACCGTCATTCTGAGCATCATCAGCATCTTCTACATCGCCATGCTCACGGGCGTGGCGGTGAACTACTGCAATACGCTTATCAAGATGCGCCAAAAGGACACCATGGCGCGCTTTATGGATGATCTGGAGCATTTGGAAGAGCTCGATCGCGACCAGCTCGCCGATCTGTCGCGCCGTGTGCGCGAGTATCGTCGACGCCAGCGCTAAGACGAACGTCGTGCGCCACAACAAGGGGGACCAAACATGAACATCACCGTCTACCTGGGCGCGAGCGTCGGCAACGACCCGGCGTTTCTGCCCGCAGTGCAGGAGCTGGGCAATTGGATTGGCGCCAACGGACACGCGCTCGTATACGGCGGGTCCAAATCGGGACTGATGGGCGCGCTCGCCGATAGCGTACTCGAGGCAGGCGGACATGTGACGGGTGTGGAGCCGAGCTTTTTTATCGAGGCAGAGTTTCAACACGACGGAATCGACGACCTTATCGTGACGAGCGACATGGCCGAGCGCAAAGCCAAGATGATCGAGCTCGGCGATGCGTTCATCGCATTTCCGGGCGGCACGGGCACGCTCGAGGAGATTGCCGAGGTTATGTCCGCGGTGTCGTTGGGACATTTGGACGCGCCGTGCATCTTGTACAACCTCGGGGGCTACTACAACGATCTTAAGGCGCTGCTCGAGCACATGATTGATAAGGGACTTTCGAGCCCGCAGCGCCAGCAGGGTATTTACTTTACCGAGGATCTGTGCGAAATCGCATCAATTATCAACGGATAAGCCTTGAGCTTGTCCCGCCGGGGTCCCCGGTGGCTCCGCTTGCGGCGCAGACGGTTGGCTTGACTGGGCAACGCTCGCTCTACAATAAAACGTATCTATGTCGACTTTGACCGCGGGAGGACCCGATGGATAACCTTGCCAAACCCACGAACCGAGCGCTGTTTTTGGTCAGCGTTGCCGTGACCGGTGCACTCGCGGGTGCCGCAGTCTGGCTGTTCTTTTTTGCGATGGAGCACGGTATCGACTATCTATGGACCGAGATTCCGCACGCGCTGGGCGTCGCTTCGCCCGAGCTTGCCAGCGGCCCGTTTGGCTTTCTGCCGTACCCGTTTTTTGTCTGCCTGCTGGGCGGCCTGTTAATCGGTCTGTACGAAAAGATGACAGGCACCAAGACCGATGACCTCAACCAGGTGATGGCTAAGGTTAAGCAAGACGGGCGCTACCCGTACGACAACCTGGGCAAGCTTTCGCTCGCGGCATTGCTGCCGCTGCTGTTTGGCGGAAGCATTGGACCGGAGGCCGGCCTGACCGGCGTTATCGCCGGTCTGTGCAGCTGGGTCGGCGACCGCATGCGTCGCTTTGGCGCCGAGTTTAGGGAGCTCACGTTGCTGGGCACCCAGGCTGCCCTGACGGCGCTCTTTACCGCGCCCGTCTTTGGCTTTGTGGCGCCGCTTGCCGGTAGCACCGACGGCCAGGGTGTCGGCGATGGCGAGGATTCCGAATCCGGTGAGATCACCATCAGGCTGCCTAAGGCGCAAAAGACCGTGGTTTACGGCATCGCGATTGCTGGCGGCCTGGGCACCTACCTGCTGCTCGGCCAGCTCATGGGCGGCGGCATGGGTATGCCGAGGTTCGAGGCTGCCGTGGTGGGCAACCTGGAGCTTACCTGGCTCATTCCTCTGTCGCTGATCGGAACAATCTGCGGCTGGCTGTACTTTGTCTCTGAGCACGCGAGCGAAGCGCTTGCTCATGCAATAGGGGCGCGCCCTGTCGTCAAAGCCATGCTGGCCGGTCTGGCGCTCGCCATCTGCGGCACGGTCCTGCCCTACACCATGTTTGCCGGCGAGACGCAGGCCGACGTGCTCATGGAAACCTATCTGACCATTCCCGCCGGCGTGCTTATCGCGACCGGTCTCGTTAAGGCCATGCTGACGCCCGCCCTCATCAACCTTGGTTGGCGCGGCGGCCACTTCTTCCCGGTTATCTTCTCGGGCGTAAGCCTGGGCTATGGCCTTGCTATCCTCACCGGCGCCGATCCGGTCTTTTGCGTCGCCGTTTGCACGGCCTCGACGATGGGCGCCGTTATGCGTCAGCCCGTCATGGTCGTGGGCCTGCTGCTCATGTGCTTCCCACTCAAGGGTATCGTCTGCATGATCATCGCGGCCGTCATCGCCGCCGGCATTCCACTGCCCAAGCCGCTGCGCAAGTAGTACAGTGGCGCACGCCGGGGACATGCCCTTTGCCACGGATTTGCGGGGAGGGGCGGCGATCGCGTCCTTCGCGGATTGAGACTCGTGTGGCTACAGATCGCGTACTCGATAAACCTTGGTGCTGACGGTGCAGCTGATTGCGCATAGTGCGAGCGCCAGTACGGCAATTCCTGCACACAGACAGCCAAGGACGGCAGGATCGGGATTCGCCCCGGCAATCGACATAAGCCAGTTGCTGATGGGGTTGGAGGAACTCAGCATTGCCATGGTGCCGCAGCCAAACAGGGCAAACAGGCCAAGGGATAGGCGCAGCGCCTCCATGTGTCCAAATCGGAAGAACAGCGGCTGTGTCAAGAATACCATCATGAGGGAGATGAGCATCGATGCCGCCGAGGCGGTTGCGATTTCAAAGATCGTCTGGCATGTCGAAGGGATGCCCATGGGGTCGAAGAGCGGAAGGACGAGGATGTTCAGAAGCGTAGCCGCGCATGCCATGACGACCGAGAAGACAACGATGCACAGGTAGCGTGCGCAAATAATGTCTTTGCGCGAGAAGGGCAACGTTGCTCGATAACGCTCCCAGCCGTTTTGGTTATCGTAGCCAGCTAGCGAGTTCATGATTATGATGGGCGACATTGCGCTGACCGCACAGGCGCCGGCGCTCATGCCGGAATCGCCATCCGACGCGTTGGCAAGGGTCAGCACGACAAAGATGAATAGGCCGACGCCCGTGATGCTCGGGATGAGCGTACGAACGATGGCGAGCTCGGACATAAAGGCGCGTTTCATTTCGAAGCCCCTTTCAGCATGAGGCGAAGATAGTCATCAATGGTTGCCCGATCGCAGGGAATCTCGGGAAAGGCCTCGAGCGTATCGCGACGGTTGGGCACGAGCACGTCCACGCTGTAGGCGTGGTGGACGGCACGGGCGCCTTCGACGCAAGCCATAAACTCGGCGGCCTGCGCTTGGGTGCAGTGGGCGATCCCGGCTCGGTCGGTAATGTCCTCGCGCGGCAGGTCAAACACAATCGAACCGTTATCGATGCAGATGACGCGGTCGGCGGCGCGATCGAGGTCGGATGTAATGTGGCTCGAGAGCAGCACGCTGTGCTGGCCGTCGGCGACAAAAGCAAGCAGCTCATCGAGCAGTTCCTCGCGTGCCATGGGATCGAGGCCCGCGGTGGCTTCGTCCAAAACGAGCAGTTCGGCCTTGTGACTGAGTGCGCAGACAAGTTGCAGCTTCATGCCCATACCGCGGGAGAGGTCCTTGACCTTTGCCTTGGGATCGAGGCCAAATCGGTTGATGAGGCTAGCGAAGGTGTCGTGGCTCCAGGTGGGGTACGCCGGGCTTACGAGTGCCTCAACTTCGGTCACCTTGAGCGTGGAAGGGAAGGGGCACGTGTCCAGCACGAGGCCGACACGGGCACGTAGACAACGCTGTGTCTCATCGGGCGCATCGGCGCCACAGCGCTGCCCAAACAGGCGCACCTCGCCGGCATCGAGCTTTATAAGCCCGAGAGCAGCTCGAATCGTCGTTGTTTTGCCAGCACCGTTGGCACCAACAAAGCCGACGATCTGGCCAGGCTCCACGGCAAGCGTGACGTCGCGCAGTGAAAAGCGGTCGCTTACAGTGCGTGAGATGCCTTTGAGTTCAAGCAAGTTTTGCATGGTATAGCCTTTCTTGCAGATGGCTACTGCATGGTATCGGGGGCTACCAGGTCGAGCATTTCGTGCAGCTTGTCGCGCGTGACGCCCAAGGCTTCGGCTTGGCTTGCCGCTTTCGCAAGCAGCTCTTCGATATGGCAGAGCTGGTTTTCACGCAAGAGCTCCTGGTTGCCCTCGGCGACAAAACAGCCCTTGCCCTGCACGGTGCAGATAAACCCGAGCTGCTCCAGGTCGGCGTAGGCGCGCTTGGTGGTGATGACGCTCACGCCAAGATCGCTCGCGAGTGCACGGATGCTGGGGAGTTTTGCTCCCGCGGCGAGCGTGCCCGATAAGATCTGAGCTTTGACTTGCGAGGTTATCTGCTCGTAGATGGGCTTGTCGCTCGAATTGGATAGGATGATGTCCACAGCGGCTCCTTAGCTGTTGGGCTACACGTGTATATAACCGGTAAGCACAGTATATATACACTATGCACAGTTATGCAAGAGGCAAATACGGATTGTCCGCTCGTTCGTTCATCTCAATCTGTAACATCTGGAACCGATTTGGACGGCTAGCTGTTACAGATTGAG
>CABUUE010000057.1 GCA_902494685.1 uncultured Collinsella sp. | reverse complement strand
CACCATCCATGGTGGGGCGCGTTTCTAACGAAGCCGTAACGGCCGTTGGGCTCTTTTGGCGCCAGCCCTTCTCGACCCGCACGCATTTGCTTAAAGCAACAACTTTCCCGATCGATGTAATCACCAAATCAAAACGTGTACATCAGCCACCAAAGATGCCGAAAAATGTCGTTTTTGGTGACTGATGTACACAATTGCAGAATACAGCGCAGCTCAGAACCACCCTCCACATGTCTGGACTCTCTATGCTTGCGCTGGATAGACATCGCCAGAACGGGTATAGTATCGAAAGTTTTGTCGTTTACCAGCGGGGGAGTCCTGTGGGCATCAAAAAGAAGATCAAAAAGGAGCTTATCGGCACTTCCGATTACCCGTCGAATAAGATCTTCACGATCTCCAATTTCATTACCTTCACGCGCCTGATCCTCACGCTGGTCTTCCTGTACCTGTTTGTGACGGACAACAACCGTGTCGTCGCCATCGTCATTTATGCCATCGCGGCCTCCACCGACTGGATGGACGGCCAGATTGCCCGCATGACCAAAACGGTCTCGTGGCTCGGCAAGGTTATGGATCCCATCTGCGACCGTGCGCTGCTATTTACCGGCGTACTGGGCCTGGTGGTCCGCGGCGAGCTTCCCATCTGGGTCTGCGTGCTCATCATCGGCCGCGATATCTACCTGGGAATCGGCACGCTTATCGTGCGCCACTATCACCGCCGTCCCATCGACGTAGTGTTTCCCGGCAAGATTGCCACGGCGCTGCTCATGACCGGCTTCTCGCTCATGCTGCTGGGCTTTCCCACTGTGGATGGCTGGCATCTGCTGCCCGCCACGTTCACGGCCTTCCCGGGCCTCAACGGCAGTCCGGTACCGCTCGGCATCTTCTTTGTGTATGGCGGCGTGATCTTCTCCATGCTCACTGCTGTCATCTATTCCATTAAGGGTGGAGCGGCCATTAAACAGGCTGTCGCACATCCCGAGGACGAAGACATCGACTTTCTTAACCCCGAAATCGAAGACTAAGCCATTGGGGTATGATTACGTACAGTTCATTCTTTGCGGCACGTCCGCGTTAAGTTAGGGGTTGTCATGGACAACATGGTTAACAATATGCCTCAGAACGATAAGGCCGCTGACGCTACCTGCGTTTTACGCGTTCCTTCGAGCGATGTCACCGTTCCCGACCTCATGGCCAACGTGCACATCACCGCGCCCGTGTTGTCTATCGTCAAGGGTCCGCAGACCGGCGCCGCCTTTGAGCTCGAGGACAATGTAACCACCATCGGCCGCGATCCCGCTAACGGCATCTTCCTCAACGACATGACCGTGTCGCGTAGCCACGCGCGTATTATTCGCGAGGGTCTGGGAGCCCGCATCGAGGACTTGGGCTCGCTCAACGGTACGTGGGTTGACGGCGCTATCGTCAATGGCGCACCGCTGCACGACGGCTCTTCCGTCCAGATCGGTACGTTTACGCTCATCTATCACGAGAGCACGCCGGAGCGCATCGAAACCGGTGAGTAGGGCATGGCCGAACGCAACTATCTGAGTATCGGCCAGGTCGTCAATCTACTTCGAGGCGCATACCCCGATCTTTCGAACTCAAAAATTAGATTTCTCGAAGATGAGGGGCTCATTACCCCTCATCGTACGCCCAAGGGGTATCGCCAGTACTCCAAGGAGGACGTTGACCGCCTGGAGGTCATTCTGCACCTCCAGAAGACTCGTTACATGCCGCTCAACGTGATTAAGCAGCGCCTGGAAAACGCCACGGACCTGTCTACGCTCGCCTACGAGGTGGGTCTGCTGTCCGACGTTCCGCTCAAGACGGAGCCCAAGGAGACCAAGCAAAAGCTGCATCCCATCGAGACCATACCCGATATGCTCGGCGTCGAGATCTCGTTTATTCGCTCCCTGGCCGAAAACGACCTCATTCGCATCATCAAGAGCCCGCAAAACCGCGAGCTTGTCGATGGTCGCGATTTCCCGATCATCCGTTACTGCTCCGAGCTTTCACGCTTCCATATCGAGCCGCGAAACCTACGCCAGTACGTATCTTCGGCAAACCGTGAGTCCTCGATGTTTGAGCAGGTGCTCGTGAGCATGCTCGGTATGGACACTTCCGACGACGAGCGGGATGCCAAGCTCGAGCGTGCGTTTAAGAAGCTTCATGACCTCACCGAGGGCGTGCATACCGCGCTGCTCAAGAACCGCGTTTTTGAGTCACTCAACGCCGTGGTCGAGGACGCCGATATCGATGCCCTCGACGAGGAGATCGCACGCTCCGAGTCCACCAAGGCCAAAAGGGAAGAGGCATCTACCTCCGCAGTCCCCGTGCGTGAGGAATCCCTCGTGCAGCCGCTCAAAGTTGTCGCCCCCTCGCACGCCGGCACCGCCATCGCGAACAAATAAACGCTGCTGCAAACCAGCCTCCCATGAAAGGTCAAGCCATGTACGACTTCGAATCTCATATCGTCGACATCCCCGACTATCCCGAGCCCGGAGTCGTCTTTAAGGACATCACGCCGCTCTTTGGTAATCCCGAGGCACTAAAGGCCATGGTAGATGCCCTGGCCGAGCATTTTGCCGGCACGGGCATCACCAAGGTCGTGGGTCCCGAGGCTCGCGGCTTTATGGTTGGCGTGCCCGTGGCCGTCGCTCTGGGCGCTGGATTTGTGCCCGCGCGCAAGCCGGGCAAGCTGCCGCGCAAGACGGTGAGCCAGAGCTACGAGCTCGAATACGGCACCGACTCTATCGAGATCCACGCCGATGCCATTACCTCTAAAGATACCGTGTTGATTCTGGATGACTTGGTCGCGACGGGTGGAACCGTCGAGGCAACAGGTAAACTGGTGCGAGATATGGGCGCAAAGCTTGTAGGCTACGGTTGTATCCTTGAGCTTGCGTTTCTCAACCCGCGCGAGAAGCTCACGCCCTCCAACGAGGACGTCGAGCTCTTTAGCCTGGTAACGGTGGACTAGCCGCTACCCTTAGATACCGGAAAGGAAGCTCCATGCGCACAGCAAACACGCACAAAAACATGGCACGCTGCGCTGCTACGGCAACCCTCGCTTGTGTTTTGGGCCTGGGCCTCGCGGCTCCTGCCTATGCCGATACCGCATCCGACCTTGCCGCTGCTCGTACCAAGCTCGAGCAGATTGGCACGCAAACCCAGCAGATCTACGACGAGCTCGCCACTCAGACGCAAGCACTCGACCAGACCGCCGGTGAGATCACGCAAAAGCAGCAGGAGATCGCCGATGGTCAGGTCAAGCTCTCTAACTACGTTGCCGGTGAGTACAAGACCGGCGGTCTGAGCCTGCTCCAGGTCCTGACGGGCGTCGATGACCTAGGCGATATGCTCAACCGCCTGTTCTACTACGGCAAGGTTTCCGACAAGCAGGCCCAGACCATCCAAGATGTCAAGGAGCTTAAGCAGGAGCTCACCGACAAGCAGGCCGAGCAGGAGAAGAACGTCGCCGCCACACAAAAGAAGGTTGACGAGCTCAATGCTCAGCAGGCCGAGGCTCAGAATGTTGTGAGCTCTCTGGACTCCCAACTGCAGGCCGAGCTTGCCGCCGAGGCCGAGGCCAACGCAGCACTGCAGGCCGGCATTAACGCCAGCACCGCCGAGAAGGCCACGGTGAGCACCGAGACCACTGGCACGACTGAGAACACTAACAAAGGTGGCGGTACGACCAATGACGGCGGCAACACGCCTGCCCCCACTCCCACGCCCGCTCCTGCCCCTACGCCGCAGCCCGCTCCGGCTCCAACCCCTTCGGCGCCGAGCCAGTCCGTTGACGGCGGCAGTGTTGTTTCGCGCGCCTACAGCAAGCTTGGTTGTGCTTATTCCTGGGGCGGCATTGGCCCGAACAGCTTTGACTGCTCCGGCTTTGTGAGCTACTGCCTCACCGGTCGCTACTGCCGTTTGGGCACCACCGGCACGTTTATGGGTTGGACGCGCGTTTCCGATCCTCAGCCGGGTGACGTTGTGGTCAACTCTTACCACACCGGCATCTATATTGGTGGCGGCCAGATGATCCATGCTTCCGACTACAACACGGGCGTTATCATCAGCTCTGTCGCAGCCGGCATGAACAACAACTACATTTTCGTGCGCTACTAAGTCACTCTGTATAGCAAACGAATGTGAACCTCGTGGTCTTTGGGCTGCGAGGTTCATTTATTTAGGACCGTGCTCCATACATGATCCCAATGAGCTAGTTTTCAATACTAGATGCACGTTTCATAGGTAAGCAAGATGGCTATAATATATGAGAAACATTTAGAAAGGACCCTCTATGAGCTGGGCACTTATCTCCGATTCGAGCTGCAACCTCCGCGATTGGCAACCGACCGCGCCCCATACCATCTTTGCATTTGCACCCCTCAAAATTCGAGTGGGGGAGCGTGAGTTCGTCGATGACCTCACGCTCGACGTTCACGAACTCAATTGCGCCGTGCAGGCGGAGTCGGGCGCTTCTTCGAGTGCCTGTCCGAGCGTAGGCGAGTGGACCGAACTCTTTAGGCTTGCCGACAAGACGATTTGCATGCCCATCTCGGAGGGCGTCTCGGGAAGCTATAATGCCGCGGCCACGGCACGCGATTTGGTTCTTGCCGAGGATCCGAACCGACAGATTCATTTGGTCAATTCACGCGGAGCCGGCGGCAAAATGGATCTGATCTTCCTGCTGTTCGACCGCTATCTCGCAAACAATCCAGAGGTTTCATTTGAGGAAGCCTGCGACTATTTTGATGAGCTGGAACAGAACAGCAAGATCCTCTTTAGCCTGTGCAATTACGAAAATCTCTCCAAGGCCGGACGTATTCCCAAGGCAGCCGGGGTTATCGCCAATAAACTCAACATTCGAGTTTTAGGCACAGCAAGCGAGGCAGGGGAGATTAAGCTCGTTGGTCACACCCGTGGCGAAAAGAAGATGCTTGGCAAGATTGTCGATACCATGGAGGCCGAAGGCTTTACCGGTGGAGAAGTCGTCATCGACCATGTCGAGAATGAGGCGGGTGCCCAGGCACTTGCCAGCCGCATTGTGGAGCATTGGCCCGGCTCCAAGACCATCATCATGCCCTGCAACGGACTGGATTCATACTATGCCGAGATGCACGGGCTCATTATCGGCTACGGCATGGGCGTGGCATCGGGCCAATAACGTCCAACTAAACAAAAACACGGGCGGGATAAAGTGTCTGATGGCTCTTTGTCCCGCCCGTCTTGTACATCGGCTAGCTATTAAACCCGTTGAACTTTAGATAGCTCATGAGATACGCCTTCGATACAAAAGACGATACCGCGCTGCGCACGAGCAGCGACTCGCGTGTGACCTGATGAGCCGTATCGGCTACGGGAGCCTGCTCAATGGAGAACGCCGCACGAATCGATGCCTCGAGCTGATCGACCACATAGTCAAAGGCGGTCGGCGCATCGTAGCTCAGGCGCTGAATATTAAAGAGCGCCTGAACCGCAGCGATGGGCAGTACCTGCTTAAAAATACAGATGGCGATGAGACGCGCAATCTGCTCACGACCATACTGCTTTTTAACCGGAGCGGGAACGAGGCCGACCTTTACGTAGTTGTTGATCATCGAAGGCGTAATGACGGGCTGCTCCACACAAATCGAAAGTGGCTCCATCCACAGTTCAATGTACTCAATAACCTGGTCACGGTAGAGCGTTACATTCGGCAACTGGTTATAGCGCGCCAAGCTGAGCGTATTGAGTTTGCGGACCATATCAGACTGGATAAATGCATCAGGTAGCACCGTGGGCTGAATATCCTCTGGGCTAATGCTAACCGATGTATCGGACATAGGAATGACATGTTTAACGTGATTCATATGGTACCTCCGTTCATTTTTTATATTGTATTCTAGATTATCTAGTTTTGCATACCACAATGAACGATATGATCATCGGCTTTGGCTCGGGTCCGGCCGCAAGATAATTGGCTCAGACTTTGCACAACAAAACATCCCGCGACAACGTTGCCTTAAGCTCGTTGTGCAGGATGTTTAAGTGATAGAACAACCTTACATAAGATATATTATCGTACTTATCCGTGCAGGAAAGCGTATGCACTGGTAGCCGCTATAGCTCCGTCCGAAACGGCGGTCACAACTTGACGTAACCGCTTGGAACGGATATCGCCGGCAGCAAATAAGCCAGGCGTGCGGGTGGCCATCGATTCGTCGGTCACAATACCGCCGTCGGGAGCCAGATCTACCAGATGCTCTACAAGCTCAGTATGGGGCTGCGTGCCAGCAAAGACAAAAATGCCAAACGAACCAGGATCAAAGGACTCAGAATAGGTGCCACCGGTAGCGTTGTCCTTAAAGGTGATAGTCGTGGGCATGGCCTCGCCTGATAGTTCCACAATACTAGTTTGGTACCTAACTGAAATATTATCTTTTGCGAGCACCTTTTGAACCACGCCATCAGGGGCACGGAACTGATCGCGGCGCAAAACGATGGTCACGCTGCTGGCGATTTCTGACAAGAACAGGGCTTCCTCGCAGGCAGCATTGCCGCCGCCGATAACAAAAACCTGCTTGCCACGAAAGAACATGCCGTCGCACGTCGCGCAATACGAAACGCCACGACCGCGATACGTATCCTCGCCAACAAAACCCGCAGATCGCGGCGTGGCACCCATGCAAGCGATAACGCTCGAGGCAACCGTATCGCCCGTATCGTGATGTACCGTAAACAGCGCTGAATCGGCATCGTAATCGATACCCGTAACCATGCTCCATGCAACCTGTGCTCCCAGGCCCTCTGCATGCTGCTGAAAACGCTCGCCAAGCTCGGCTCCACTCAGCAGCGGAATGCCCGGATAGTTCTCGACCTCATTGGTTGTGGCGATCTGTCCTCCCGACATGCCCTGTTCAATCACAGTCGTCGTTAGGTTGGCACGCGCCGTATAAATGGCTGCGGCATAGCCCGCAGGGCCGCCGCCGATAATAGCAACATCGATCGGCTGATGGGTAGTCATGAAGAGACCTCCTGTCGAAAGATTGGCATTCTTTGCGCTCATACCCAAATTTAGACGAACGTGACACTCATGCACTACAATGATTCCTTGCGAAACTAAGATGAAGGGGAGTTATCGATGGATCAAACGCAGACGCGCGACGACGCTCCCCTGCTCACACACAGCACTCCCCAATCGGAACAAACCACGCTCTTGGCTCAGCAAAAACCTCTCGTGACCATCGTGCACGCCTCGGTCGGCTCGGGCCACAAGGCCGCCGCAAATGCGATTGCGCAGGCATTCGACCTTATCCGCGGCACCAATGGCATCCCCGAGGATGTTGAGATTGAAGTGCTCGATATCCTCGATTTTGGACGCATAAAATTCGACGGCAACAAAACGGCCGCCTCGTTTACCGGCGCCACGCGCCCAATTTATGACTTGACCTGGCGTTATACCCTTACCGGACACCTGCTTTGGGGCGGTGGCACGGCATGGTCGCGCATCATGTTCCCCGCATTTAACGAGTACGTTCGGACTCGTAGGCCCATTGCCGTGGTCGCCACGCACATCACGGCAGCCAACGTCGCCGTCGGCGCGCGCATCATTACGGGCATCGATTATCCCGTCATTTGCGTACCGACCGATTACGAGGTCGAGGGCTGGTGGCCCCATAAGGACACCGACCTATTCTGCGTGGCAAATGAGTTTATGGCCGAAACACTCCGCCCCCGCAAGGTTCCCGAGGCAAAGATCCGCATTACAGGCATCCCCATTCGCGCCGGGTTCGATACGGATTACAATCGTGAGGAAGAGCTAAAGAAGTTCAATCTCCCCATAGACAAAACCGTCGTATTGGTGATGGCCGGCGCCAGTTTGCCCCAACCATACGTGCGTTTCCGTGCCGCGATGGACCACACGCTCCCCTTCTTACGCAGCTTTGAGGACATGCACTTTGTCTTTTTACCGGGCAAGGATAAGGAATACGCCGCCCGACTCAAGACGCTCTTCGACGCCATGAAGCTCGACAACGTCACGGTTCTGGACTACGTGGACGACATGGCGGCCCTCATGCACGGCTGCGACCTGGCAATCCTCAAATCAGGCGGACTCACGGTCACCGAGTGCCTGTGCGCTCATCTGCCGATGATCCTGCTGGGCAAATCATACGGTCAGGAAAAGGCCAACACCACGATGCTTACCGGCATGGGCGCCAGCATGCACGTCACCACCGCACGTGAACTCATCGTAACCCTACGTCACTTGCACGACCATCCCGAATCACTCAAAGCCCTACTCATCAACGGCGAAGTACTACGCCGCCCCCACGCAGCCGAAGACATAGCCATCGCCACCATGGAGCTCGTATGCAAACCCCAAAAGCGCAAACGAGCCTTCTGCCGCTTCTACTGGGGAGGAAAGCCCGCGCATATCCGCTAGTCGAATGTCCGCCGCTCTGCCGGAGCCGCCCTTATATCATTCCATGCTCAAACATTCTCGCTTCGCTGCGAAACTGCGCGTGGAACGATATAAGGGCGGCTCCGGCAGAGCGGCTGCGTTTACTTACTAGCAGCTACTTCGGTATCCCCTCCATTAGAACCTGCAAAGGTAAAACAGGAAAATATAAATACAGTAAGCCGATGCGACAAAGGGACAGCCCCTTTGTCGCATCGGCTTACTAGAAAAGTAAATATTG
>CABUUE010000056.1 GCA_902494685.1 uncultured Collinsella sp. | reverse complement strand
GGTTCATCGACGCAAAAGATTACGATTGATTCCGAGGACACCACGCTGGCCGAGGCCGTTTCTGCCAAGGCCCTGCCCTCCGTGGTTTCCATTACCGCCACTTCGAGCGGCGGCCAGAATGGCTCGCTTTCGCAGTCTGCCGACGAGTCGGACGGCTCGGGCAGCGTCGGCTCGGGCGTGGTGCTCGATACCGAGGGCCACATCCTCACCAACAACCACGTGGTCGATGGCTATGACCAGTACGTGGTGACCATGGATGACGGTACCACCTACGAGGCCGAGTTCGTGGGCAACGACGCTTCGAGCGACCTGGCCGTCATCAAGCTCAAGGACGCCGACGCCTCCAAGCTCACACCGATCGAGATCGGTGACTCCTCCAAGCTCAATGTGGGCGAGTGGGTTATGGCCATCGGTTCGCCGTTCGGCAACGAGCAGTCTGTTTCCACGGGCATTGTGTCGGCGCTGTATCGTTCCACGGCCATGAGCTCTACCAGCGGTAACACCATCTATGCCAACATGATCCAGACCGATGCTGCCATCAACCCGGGCAACTCCGGTGGCGCGCTCGTTAACGACAACGGTGAGCTGGTGGGCATCAACTCGCTCATCGAGAGCTACTCGGGCTCTAGCTCGGGCGTGGGCTTTGCTATTCCCGTTAACTACGCCAAGAACATTGCCGACCAGATCATCGGCGGCAAGACGCCGGTGCACCCGTACCTGGGCGCCACGCTTTCGAGCGTCAATGCGCTCAACGCCCGCACCAACAAGCTGAGCACCGATAGCGGCGCGTATGTGGCAAGTGTCGTCGAGGACGGTCCTGCCGCCAAGGCTGGCATCCAAGAGGGCGATGTCATTACCAAGCTGGGCGACGACGAGATCACGAGCGCCGATGGCCTGATCATCGCGTTGCGCAGCCACGAGGTGGGCGAGAAGGTCGAGATCACGCTCATGCGCGGCAAGGACGAGAAGAAGGTCACCGTCGAGCTTGGCTCCGACGAGGAGCTGCAGAACCAGCAGCAGGACGACAGCGCGACTGACACCGGCAACGGCGGTATTACCGACGAGCAGCTGCGCCAGTATCTGGAGGAGCTGCTGGGCCAGCAGGGCCAGGGCTACGGTCAGGGTTTCTAACGAGCCGTATCGCACATACCGATGCCAGAGGGGCTGTCCCATCAACGTGGGACAGCCCCTCTTTTCTTATTGATCCGTTGGGGACGGAGAAAAACGGATCACTTGGGGCTGATAAGAGGCCTGGTTCGTAATGGTCTGGACAGTTGGTTCAGATACGTATAAATCTGGGGCAGCTTGGGATGCGTTTTGAGCAATTTTTGATTGGGATGGGGCTCGAATGGGTGTTTGGAAGGGAGAGTGGGACGTTTACATGGTCTCGAGGAGCCCAAATTAGTTGAAACAGGGGTGTTCGTGCTTGATTCGGCTCTAGGATTTATACGTATCTGAACTAACTGTCCACTCCAGTCTGGTGGCTGCCGATTCGGTGCGGTTCGAAAGGGCTATTCGGCGCCATGGTGACCGGTGGTACTCTAGTATCCGTTTGAAATCGAGCGAAGGAGTGCCGCTATGGAGCAATCGAGCCTGTTTGGTGACGGCGTGGATATCGATACCGAAACGCCCGCGAACACGGATGCCGCTGCACCGGCCGATGCCCGTGCCCAGGCGGCAGCGCGTGCGGCCGAGCTGCGTCACGAGCTCGATTACCACGCCTATCGCTACTACATGCTCGACGCGCCCGAGATCACGGACGCCGCCTTTGACAAAATGCTCGTTGAGCTGCAGGAAATCGAGGCGACCTACCCCGACCTGGTGACGCCCGACAGCTATACCCAGCGCGTGGGCGGCTACGTGAGCGAGCAGTTTACGCCGGTTACGCACATGGCACGCATGTATTCCATGGACGATGCCATGGACCTGGACGAGCTCGACGCTTGGCTCCAGCGCACCGAGGATGCGCTCGGTGCCGGTAGCGTCACCTATACCTGTGAGCTTAAGATCGACGGTCTGGGCGTGGCGCTTACCTACCAAAACGGCACCTTTGTGCGCGCCGCCACGCGCGGCGACGGCACCACGGGCGAGGACGTGTCGCTCAATGTGCGCACCATCAAGGATGTGCCCATGCACCTGTCCGAGCCGGCGCTCGCCCACATGGGCGCTGACCGCGAGCGCACCATCGAGGTGCGCGGCGAGGTCTATATGCCCAAGGGCAGCTTTGTGCGTCTGAATGAAGAGGCCGATGCCGAGGGGCGCGACCCCTTCGCCAACCCGCGCAACGCCGCCGCCGGCAGCCTGCGTCAGAAAGACCCCAAGGTCACGGCGCGCCGCGACCTGGCCACCTTTATCTATGCCATCGCCGATACCGACCCGCTGCACGTCCACAGCCAGCGCGAGTTTCTGGACTGGCTTCGTAGCGCCGGCTTTAGCGTCAACCCCAACGTGGCTCGTTGCGCCGCGCCGGCCGAGGTTCACGAGTTCTGCGCCCAGGCCCTCGAGCATCGCGGTGACCTGGACTACGACATCGACGGCGTGGTCGTAAAGGTCGACAGCTTCCAGCAGCAGCTCGACCTGGGCTTTACCGCCCGCGCACCACGCTGGGCCATTGCCTTTAAGTTCCCGCCCGAGGAAAAACAGACCGTCCTGCGCGAGATTCGTATCCAGGTGGGCCGCACCGGTGTGCTCACGCCGGTCGCCGAGTTCGACCCGGTGACGGTTGCCGGCTCCACTATCGCGCGCGCCACGCTACACAACATCGACGAGATCCGTCGCAAAAACGTGCGCGAGGGCGACACTATCATCGTGCACAAGGCGGGCGACGTAATCCCCGAGGTCGTGGGCCCGGTACTCGACAAGCGCCCGGCTGATTCGGTCGACTGGCACATGCCCGAGGTCTGCCCCGTGTGCGGTAGTCCCGTGGTTCACGAGGACGGCGAGGTTGCCTACCGCTGCGTCTCCATCGATTGCCCCGCGCAGCTCAAGGAGCGCCTGCTTCACTGGGTGAGCCGCGGCTGCATGGACGTTGATGGCCTAGGCGACGAGATTGTCGACAAGATGATCGCCGCCGGGCTGATTCACGATGTCGCGGACTTCTACCAGCTCACGGTCGACGACATCGCAGGCCTGGACACGGGCCGCGTGTACGCCATCACTCAGAAGGGTCATAAAAAGGGAGATATCCAATACGATAAAAACGGTTCTCCAAGGCTAGAGAAAGACGGAAGCTATAAACGCTATAAAACTGAACAGGTTGCTTGCACTGCTGGTGACCCTATTTTGGTTGGCAATAAGATTGCCAGTAAAGTAATTAGCGAGCTAAATAAATCCAAGACATTACCTCTGTCTCGCGTGCTGTTTGCGTTGGGAATCAGGCTTGTTGGCAAAAGCGTTGCCGAGTTGCTCGCACGTCGGTATTTAACCGTTGATGCGCTTATTCTCGCGACTGATGAAGATATGGCAAATATTGAAGGCGTTGGCCCGGAGATTGCAAGGAGCGTCCGCGGGTTCTTGTCTGTAAAGGACAATCTCGATGTACTCGAGAGATTGCGTTTATGCGGCTTTTCGCTTGAGGAAAATTTAATGAGTGAAATGCAGTCTAAGTCGGGGCAAATGGGCATATCTAGCGATCTTGCTTCCTCTCAGCCGTTGAAGGATATGACCTTTGTCCTTACGGGAACCCTCGAGAAACGTTCTCGTTCCGAGGCGGGGGATGCGCTGAAACTCCTGGGTGCAAAGGTGACGGGGTCGGTTTCGAAGAAAACCTCCTATGTAGTTGCAGGGGCGAATGCGGGCTCAAAGCTCACTAAGGCCCAAGCACTTGGTGTGCCTGTATTGGACGAAGACCAGCTTGAGGAAATTATCGAAACGGGCGAAGTGCCTGTGGAGTAGGGAGGCTGTCATGGCGGCAGACGTACTGTTTTTGGATGTTGAAACTCCAAATGGACACAATGATCGAATTAGCTCAATTGGACTAATTCGATGTGACTGCAATGGTGCCGTCCTTGCAGAGGATTCCTATTTGGTTGATCCTGAGGAGCCGTTTTCGGAAATAAACATGAGGCTAACGGGCATTTCTCATGCTGATGTTGCCGGTGCTCCTACGTTTCCGGAAATATGGTCACGCTCATTGAAAAGTTTGTTTGACGGAGCCGCTCTGGTTGCCCACAACGCTTCGTTTGATTTGGCGGTTCTGTGGAAGCTATTCGATGCCTATGAACTTGACAGGCCCGAGTGGAATTATGCCTGCACTAAAGAGCTTGCCAAGCAGTGGCATCCAGAATACCCAGACTATAAGCTTCCAACGGTTTGCCGATGCTTAAATCTCGAGATGGGGAGCCATCATCGAGCCTTGGACGATGCAGATGCTTGTAGGCGCATCTTCCATTCGCTGATTATGGAAGATGAGAGGCACATCCCCATGTTTGCGCCGTATAGCCTTGGCGTTGGTTGCAGACGACGTTCAAATGAAGGGGCTTCCCGTGCTTCGGCACAGAGAGTGAAGTCGGAAAAAACTGCCGATTACTGCGACTTTCTAAGTTTGTGCGAAATGATAGTCGCCAATGGCAGAGTTAATGCCTTGGAGGCAATGTCGGCACTGCAGTATGTCGAAGAACATGATATGTTGCAAGGCGACCCTTTGCTCGACAAAGTTTGTTCGCTTCTAACTGCCGCTTTGGCGGATGGTGATATAGATGAGCGCGAATCCAATCAATTGGTTGGTTTATTGCAGGGGGTAATCAATCCCTGCTCCGACGCCGTAGCGCATCGACGGGTTCAAATTGAAGGAAAGAAATTCTGCCTTTCTGGTACTTTCTATCATGGTTCAAAAGAGTGTATCAAGCAGTTTATTTTGCAGAACGGCGGTCAGGTGCTGAGTGGAGTGTCAAAGAAATGCGACTACGTAGTTGTTGGCGATGAAGGCAGTGATGCTTGGACTACAAAGAACTACGGAAGCAAGGTAAAGAAGGCCCTGGAGCTCCAGTCCAAGGGCGATGACATTCAGATTGTCAGCGAAGATGCTTTGGGACTTTAGTATAGGTCGTTTTGGTGTAACATAATTGTGTACACAATTATGTTAGGAGTGTGCCATGCCTGTTTGCGTTCCAATTAAAGATATGCGGGACACCGCGAAATTCTCGGAGCTCGTTGAAACTACTCCTGGTCCAGTGACTGTTACAAAAAACGGCTATAGCAAATTTGTTGTACTTCGATCCGAGGACTACGACCTCATGGTTCAGGAACAGGCTAAGGCTCGCCTGATGGCTCGTATGGCTGTGGCCGAGCGGGAGCGTGCTGCCGGCACGGCGCGTGATGCCTTTGAGGCCCTCGATGACCTTGAGGCAAAATATGGCCTATAACGTCAAGATTCTGCCTACAGCTGAACAAGAAGTTGACGATATCGTTGATTATCTATTGGGGCATGGTATTTTTACCGCCCGGCACTTTCCTGATAAATACCGTAGTCAGCTCCAGCTTCTTCAAAGTGGTGTAGTTGACTACGGCTTATCGAAGTTGCCCGAGCTTGCAGTGCTTGGTTACCATGCTTGCCTCGTTAATTCTTATGTAATGCTTTATTACTACGATAACGAGGACGTTGTGATTGCCCATGTTTTTCACCAAAGCCAAGATTATGCCGCATTGGTGATATCTAGAAATCGATTCGAGTTGCTAGATGATGATTAGTAAGAACCGCCCGGAAGCACGATGCCTTCCGGGCGGATCTTATTTGGACGGGGCAACGGGCACCGTGATCTGCGTCACGTAGGTCGCGGGGTCGTCGCTGATGATGTCATCGATCAGGGCAATCTCGCGTGATGGACCGGCGGGTGTCAGTCCGTGCTCGCGCATATAGCCGAGCAGCTGCTTATAGCGCGGGCCCGCTTGCCCGTGCGTGCCGCGAAAGCTAATGGTCAGGCAGAGCGCGGCGGGTCGCACCTCGACATCGCCCAGGTATTCATCGGTATCGTCGAGCAGCAGAAAGACCTCGTCGTAGCCGTCAAAGTCGCCGGCGGCCAGGCGCTCGGCGCTAATCCCAACGCCCAGGTTGCCCAGAAAGACAAAGGTCTCGTGTTGCCCCTTCTGCAGCTGACGAATCTGCCACTCCAGCGCATAGGCGTCGGTAGGCTTAACGCGTTCGCGCAGCACGGCGCAGCGAAGCTCGGGCGTATCGATTGTGCAAATGGTATCGAGCTTGCTGTTCAAGGCATCGCGGAGCAGCGCAAGCCGGTTATCGATCTTGCGCGACACACGCTCCAGCTCTCGGCGCTTGCGCTCGATGAGCTCCTGTTGCTGAGCCAGCTTCCGCTGCATAAGGTTCACGTCGCGCGTGGTCACAAACTCTCGGATCTGCGCCAAGGGCAAGTTGAGAACACGCAGGTGGCTGATGGTGTTGAGGGTGGAGAGCTGCCGCGATCCGTAGTAGCGGTACCCGCTTGCCGGATCGATGTACGCCGGGTCCAGCAAGCCCATCTGCTCGTAATGACGTAGCGTTCCCACGCTCAGGTTAAACAGGCGCGCCACCTCGCCAATGCGGAGCAGGCCCTCGGTATGTTCGGTTGGCGAGTCGGCCATGGGACCGCTCCTTTCGGTGAAAAGCAGGGGAGGGGCGCCAGGCTCGCGTCGCCCCGCTACGCCATCAACTTGTCAAAAGCCCCGCGCCGGTTGAGCGCGGTAAACGCGACAACACAGATGACTGCTGACAAAATCGATCCGCACGGCGAGGCGATGCCCATGGGAAACAGCGTATCGGAATAGGCGTTCGACAGCAGCCACGCACCGGGCACGCGAATGAGCGCCACTGCCAGCACGTTGTGCGCAAAGCCGATGTAGCTCTTACCGTATGCAGCGAAAAAGCCACTAAAGCAAATGTGGATGCCGGCAAAAATCGCGTCGAAAATGTAGCTGCGCATATAGCCGGTGCCGGCCGCGACTACCGCGGCGTCCTTGGCAAAAAAGCCGATAAACGCCGGCGCCACCAGCCACATCAGCGCTGTGATCAGGCAGCCGTACACCACCGAGATCGTCATGGCGTCCTTGAGCACCTGACGTGCGCGATCGCCCTTGCCCGCGCCGGCGTTTTGCGCCGTGAGCGCACTGACGGTGGCACCCATGGAACTCGGCACAATGAACAAAAAGCTGATCATCTTCTCGACCAGGCCCACGGCGGCGGCGTCGACGAGCCCCCGGTGGTTGGCGATGACGGTGATAAACATAAACGCCACCTGGATGCAGCCGTCCTGCACGGCCACGGGCACGCCGATCTTAAGAATGCTGCCGAGCACCTCGGGCTGGGGGCGCAGGTCGCTGCGCTTAACGTGGATGTTCGTGCGGCGGCTCTTGAGCCACACGAGCGCGAGGGCAACGCTGGCCGTCTGGGCGGTTACCGTGCCGAGCGCCGCACCCACGGGGCCGAGCCCCATGTGCCCGATAAACAGAAAGTCGAGCGCGATGTTGATGATGCACGCCACGCCGATCACGTACATAGGCGAGCGCGAATCGCCCAGCCCGCGAAAGATGGCCGAGAGAATGTTGTACGCGGCGATAAACGGAATGCCGACAAAGCAGATGCGCAGGTAGGCGGCGGTTCCTTCGACCGCCTCGGCCGGCGTGCCAATGAGCGCCACGA
Source organism: uncultured Collinsella sp. (assembly GCA_902494685.1). Classification (GTDB taxonomy): domain Bacteria; phylum Actinomycetota; class Coriobacteriia; order Coriobacteriales; family Coriobacteriaceae; genus Collinsella. Next base: position 1,088 of record CABUUE010000056.1, on the reverse strand, counting down.
TCTGCGGGCACAGTGCGAGCAGGACAGCGGCCAGCACCACCGAGACGCCCATAAAGAGCGTGATGGTGTTGCCGATGGCGGTCTCGGCGCGGTCAAATCGGCGCGAGCCCACGGCGTGGCCGACGATGACCGTCGTTCCCATGGCCAGGCCCACGAGTGCCACGGTAATCATATAGAGCGTCTGAGCGCCATTTGCCACGGCGGTGATGCCGGCGGCGCCGCTAAACTGCCCCATCATGTACAGGTCGGCCATGCCGTAGAGCATCTGCAAAAAGTACGAGAGCATATAGGGCAGGGCAAAGACCGCGATGGTCTTAAGGACATTGCCGCGTGTGAGGTCGTGTTCCATGGGCGGGGCTTTCTGGCTGGGTTTGTTTACGTACCAGTGTAGTGAAAACCCTACAACGATTGTAGAGTCAAGGTTTGTGTTGACGCCGAAGCGAAAAAGTCTCGCGCACCATTATTCCGAGTGAATATGGACACACATCACGAGAACTCGCCGCCGGCGCTAACCTTGCAGAAAACGATTTCGGAATACTTGACACCATTATTCGGCGCGCAATAATACGTGCATTTGCGAACAACGTTTGATGGGGGTTGAACCTGCGTGCGCAATCTCAAAATACTGTTTTCCTATCTAGGGGCATACCGTCGCGATGCCATCCTCGGCGTGTTCTTTGTGTCGGTCGAGACGGTGCTCGAGCTGTTTATCCCGGTCATCATGGCCAACATCATCGATGTGGGCGTGCCTGCGGGTGATATCAACTACATGCTGCTACAGGGTGCGTACATGTTGGTGTGCGCTGCGCTTTCGCTGGTACTGGGCTTGGGTTATGCCCGCACGTCCGCCCGCGTTGCCTCGGGCCTAGGCGCTAACCTGCGCGAGGCCGAGTACAAAAAGATTCAAACGCTCGCCTTTGGCAACCTGGACAACTACGACGCCAGCTCGCTCGTCACCCGCATGACCACGGACATCACCGTTATCCAAAATGCTGTGGGCAACGGCTTTCGCCCTATGGTGCGCGGCCCGGTGACGCTTATCGTCGGCCTTATCTACGCGCTGATGCTGTCGCGCCCGCTCGCCACCG
>CABUUE010000055.1 GCA_902494685.1 uncultured Collinsella sp. | reverse complement strand
CCCCGCTCGTGACCGCGGGTCGGGGCTGCGACAATGATGTCGAAGTGCCATAGGCGCAGCCGCGCCGCAACGAGGTTGGGAGGCTCCCATGCCAAAGTATTCTACCGCGTTCGGGATGGACGTCCACCTGAGGTCGACCACCGTCTGCGCCCTCGACGCGGACACCGGCGAGGCCGTGACGAGGAGGTTCCCCGGCAACCCCTGGGGCGAGATCGCCGGGTGGATGGATGGGTTCCCCGGGCCGTCGCTCGCGGCCTACGAGAGCGGCTACCTCGGCTTCGCCCCGCAAAGGGAGCTCGCCGGGCTCGGCGTCGAGTGCGTCGTCGCCGCGGTCTCGAAGATCCCCAGGTCGGCCGCCGACTCGGCCTCCAAGAACGACAGGAACGACGCCGCCAGGATGGCCAAGGCGATACTCGCCCACGACATCTCCCCCGCATGGGTCCCCTCCCCCGAGGTCGAGGGCATCAGGGACCTCGCCGGCGCCTACGACGGGGCGACCGCGCGCCTGGCGACCGCCAGGCAGCGGCTGCTCGCCTTCCTCGCAAGGCGGGGGTTCGTCTACGGCGGCACCACGCCCGCCGGCAACCCGAGGAAGTACTGGACCTACGACTTCCTGAGGTGGCTCGACAAGGTCAGGCCGGAGGACGATGGCGGGGTTCGGGCGCTCGCCGCCCTGAGGAACGAGGTCGAGGCCGCGGCGGAGGCCCGGGCGGACCTGCTCTCCGAGTACAGGGCGGCCGCGGATGCCAGCCCGATCGCCGCGGAGGTGGCCGCCCTCCAGTCGATCAAGGGCTGCGCCTTCGCGCTGGCCGCGGCCTTCTCGGCCGAGGTCGGCGACTTCACGAGGTTCCGTTCCGGAAGGCAGGTCACGGCCTATTTCGGCCTCGCGCCGAGCCAGAGGTCGAGCGGCGACTCCGTGCGGCTCGGAGGCATCAGCGGTGCGGGCAACGCGCTCGTGAGGAAGCTGGCCGTTGAGGGTTCATGGTGCTACGCCGCGGCACGGCACCAGCCGAAGCTCATGCCGAGGGATACGGGCGTGCCCCTCGAGATAAGGATGCACGGGAGGAAGGGGTCCGAGCGGCTCCTGCGGCGGCGCGAGGAGATGCTCGCCCGCGGCATGCCCGCGGCGAAGGCCAACGCGGCCACCGCGGCCGAGCTCGTGAGGTGGCTCTGGGCCCTCGGCATGATGTGCCGGGAGGGCGGCGAATAGACATAGCCCCCGTCCCGGCGAGCCGGGCGGCCTTCGGGGATACCCCCTATTTCGCTGTGCGCGCGGAGCCCTCCGCATGCGCCTCGACAGACTTGGGGAACCCCGCCGAAGGAATGGAGTGCGGGCCGACAGAACGGTATCCGCGGATATGAGACTGAGCCGAAGGCGTCGACGACATGCCGGGGGCGGACCGGGACGGGTTAACGGCAGGCCCCGCCGACCGATTGCAAGCGGTCGGCGGGGCCATTGTGGCTCTTGACAGCGGATTGGGTCATATGAGCGAAAACCCGCCAGGGCGAGCAAGGTGCCTTGAAACGAGGCGGCATTGACCTTTTTGTCATGCCGCCGAAGCTGAAAGGCAGATTGCCGCTCTGACGGGTTTGCAGCGTCAACTAGTTACGCGGTTCGTAGAACCGCGTAACCCCTAGAAACGATTGCCGCGGAAGCCGCCACCGTTGCGGCCACCACGGTCGCCGCCACGGCCACCGCGGTCGTTACCACGGTTGCCACCAAAGCCGCCACGGTTGCCACCGCGGTCGCCATAGCCACCACGGTTGCCGCCAAAGCCGCCGCGACCGCCACGGTCGCCGCCGCGGTCACCAAAGCCGCCACGGCCACCGCGATCGCCGCCGCGACCGCCACGGTCGCCGCCACGGCCACCGCGATCGTCACGGCCGCCGCGAGGACCGCGATCCTCGTCCAGGCCCATGGCGACGAGCGGAGCGATAACCTTATCGAGGGCAGCCATCAGCTCGGTGGCCTCCTCGTAAGAAAGCTCGGGCAGGAGCTTCTCCTTCTTGTTGGCAAGCTCGACCAGGCCCTCAGCGGCATCCTCGGCAGCGAAGACGACGATCTTGCGCATATCGCCCTCGGCGTCGTCGATGCGGCCGACCAGATCGGCAGCCTCGGCCTCGGCCATCAGGCCATCGAGCTCACGAAGGCGCATGCCCAGCAGGTCGGACATTTCCTTCTGCTCCATCTTGGGCTTGAGGTCAAGGAGCTTGATAGCGCGCTCGATGTTCGCCATGCGCTCGGCCTTGGCCTCCTCCTCCTTGGAAATAGCAAAGCGACGGCTACGCAGCAGACGAGCGGCCTTCTGCATCTTGTCCATCAGCTCTTCGTCATCGTAATCAACGGCGGCCTCGACAACCTCGGCCTCCTCCTCGGCGGAAACCTCGTCAGCAGCCTCAACCTCGGCAGCTTCGGTCTCCACGGTCTCGACTGCCTCAACCTCTGCAGCCATGGTCTCGTTCTCGGTCTCGTTCATGATCTCTTCGTTCTCGGACATGAGACTCCTTCTTGGCCCTCTCGGGCATCATCGCCCCATTCGCGGGGCCCGTCGCGCACTCTTTGCGCTTTAAACATTCATGCCTCTCGGCAAAACGTCCATTAGTTTATGGTGTCGCCATCCAATCTAGCTGCAGAATCTATGTGCACACATTAATGCAACATGTGCGACTCGCGACGAGCGTACACCAGCGACACCACGAACCCGACCACGGCAATTACAGCCGCCACACGCACGGCAGCTGAAAATCCAATCGCCTGGGCAACGTCCGTCGCAGCGCCAGCGGCACCGGCAGTCGCCGCAGAACTCGAGAGCAGACCGATAAACAGCGACGGGCCAAACGATGCGGCAATCATGTTCCACGTGTTAAGCAATGCCGTTCCGTGAGGATGTTCAGCGGCAGGCAGCGTCTCCAAACCAGCCGTTTGCGAGGGGCTCAGCACCAAACCGACTCCGGCATACACCACAACAGTCAGCGCAACGACGACGCCGATGTTCATGCTTGCCGCCGTCATCGAGATGGCAGTCTGTCCCACGGCAATCAGGGCAAAGCCGACCGGCAGCAGCGGCCATGCGCCACGGGCGTCCATCACGCGTCCGCCCACAATCGAGGTCACGGCGTTGCAGGCAATCGCCGGCAAAATGAGCAAGCCCGCAACAAGTGCGGTCATTCCGTATGCGCCCTCAAAATAGAGCGGCAACAAAACGCTCATTGAGAACGTCGTCATCATCGACACCACCACAAGCAGGCACGCAGGCCAAAAACGAACGCTCGCCATGGGACGCACGTTAAGCACCGGATGCTCGAGCTTGAGCTGACGGGCCGCAAACAGGCCGAGCAGCACAATGGCGGCGAACAGCGCCACGATGCCGGCAATCAGATTGGTCGAGAACTCGCCTACGGAATACACAAATGCCGTAATGCCGGCGGCGAGCAAAACAACCGACAGAATATCAAGCGTGGTGTTCGAGCGCTCTCCAACATTCTGAACAAGCTTTGCGCCCGCCACAGCGACCACAATGCCGCCCACCAGCGGCACTACGAACACCGCCCTCCAGCCAAACAACGTACACATAAGACCGCTGATCACGGGTCCAAACGCCGGCCCCAGCGTAATGCAGGCACCGCCCAGGCTCAGATACAGGCCGAGCTTCTCGCGGGGAGCGCATGACAGCACCACGTTCATCATGAGCGGGAACAAGATGCCCGATCCCGCAGCCTGCAAAATACGACTTGGCAGCAAAACGCTAAACGACGGAGCGACCAGGCACAGGACTTCGCCGGCGACCATGCATCCGCATGCGAAAAACAGCAGCTTGCGCGTCGAGAAACGGCCGGACAGGAAGGCCATGATGGCCGTAAAGATCGACGTCGCGATCATGTAGCCCGAAACGAGCCACTGCGCCGTGGTGGCACTCACCGAAAAGGCCGCCATAATGTCGTGCAACGCCACGTTAATGATGTTCTCGTTAAACGCGGCAACAAAGGCTGCGATATACATTACGACGAGAATCGCCGAGGCTGTCGACGGTGATTGAGTTTGCTTTTGGGATTTGGTCCCCATGAAATTCCTTCCTCTTAGAACGACAATCGCATCGCCCCAGAGGAACAGTCCAGGGCGAAAATGAGCCCTAGACTTACACCAGACGCCGTACACGACGAATCTGGCAACATGGTCCAACGTCGTAAGATTGTAACGCGGACGCATAGCTTTCCTTCCGCGCTATTATTAAAAGTCCACGAAAGCATGAGACATGAGGAGCCCGCCATGATTAAGCCCATCATGAAATCCGAGTTCTTTTTACGCCTGCCTTCCGAAGACGCGGGACCCGGCGACGCCGTGATCGGGCAAGACCTCCTGGATACTTTCCACGAGCATGAGCACGAGTGCGTGGGTCTCGCTGCCAACATGATCGGCGTGCGCAAACGCATCATCTGCGTAAAGGACGGCAACAGGACACTCCTGATGTACAACCCTCAAATTCTTGAGCAGGTCAATGCCTATCAAACGAGCGAAGGATGCCTCTCGCTGACCGGCGAGCGCCTCTGTACCCGCTATCGCCGCATTAAGGTTGAGTATTTGGACGAGAACTTTGTCCGCCGCATCAAAAACTTCTCGGGCTACACCGCCGAGATCATCCAGCACGAAATCGACCACTGCAACGGAATCGTTATTTAGTTCCGCCGATTCAAGAAAGCTCCCTGCAGCAAAACAACTGCAGGGAGCTTTTCATAGTGCGGAACTTCTATCCCCTACGCCTGGCGGTAGTGATCGAAGAAGTCGGCGAGGTCTTCGAGCGACTCTTTGAGCACTTCCATGCGCGGCAGGTACACGATGCGGAAGTGATCGGGCTCGGCCCAGTTAAAGCCGCCGCCGCGCGTGATCAGAATCTTCTTCTCGTGCAGCAGGTCGAGGGCAAACTGCTCGTCATCGGTGATGTTGAACTTCTTAACATCCATCTTGGGGAAGATATAGAACGCCGCGCGCGGCTTGACCACCGAGATGCCATCGATCTTGTTGAGTGCCTCATACACAAAGTTGCGCTGCTCGTAGACACGACCGCCGGGACGGATGTAGTCGTTGACCGACTGATGGCCACCGAGCGCCGTCTGGACGATCGACTGGGCCGGCACGTTGGAGCACAGGCGCATGTTAGAGAGCATGTTGATACCCATAATGAAGTCGTTCATGCAGCGCTGGTTGCCCGAAAGCACCATCCAGCCAATACGATAGCCCGCGATCATGTGCGACTTGGAAAGGCCGCTAAAGGTAACGCAGGGCAGATCGGGAGCGAGCGAGGCAATCGAGACGTGCTCGTAGCCGTCCATGCACAGACGGTCGTAGATCTCATCGGCAAAGATCATCAGCTGATGCCTGCGCGCAACCTCGACGATGCCCTCGAGCACCTCGCGCGGGTAGACCGAGCCCGTGGGGTTGTTGGGGTTGATGATGACGAGGGCCTTGGTCGCGCTCGTGATCTTGGACTCCATATCCTCCAGGTCGGGATACCAATCCGCCTGCTCATCGCATAGATAGTGCACGGGATGACCGCCGGCGAGGGTTGCGCACGCCGTCCAGAGCGGATAGTCGGGGCTGGGGATCAAAATCTCGTCGCCATTGTCGAGCAGAGCGTTCATCGAAAGCTGAATGAGTTCGGACACGCCGTTGCCCGTGTAGATATGCTCCATCTGAACATTGGGCAGGCCCTTGATCTGCGAATACTGCATGATCGCCTTGCGCGCAGAGAACAGGCCGCGCGAATTGGAATAGCCTTCGCAGTCGGGCAGCTGCTGGCGCATGTCCTTGATAACCTCGTCGGGCGTGCGAAAACCGAAGGGCGCCGGGTTGCCGATATTGAGCTTGAGGATGCGCTCGCCCTCGTCCTCCATACGGGCAGCCTCGTCGACGACGGGACCGCGCACGTCATACAGGACGTTATCGAGCTTGGTGGATTTAGAAAAAGTACGCATGGTGGTGCTCCTTGGAATTTGAGCTGAGAGACTAGGTTCGGATTTGGCAACGTTATGGGACGAGGACGTCTCGACTTGATCGGCGTCACTGGCGAGCAGCCAGGAAACATCGACCTCCAAAATACGGGCGAGCAGCTCTGCCACATCGCGCCGCGGAATCGTCTTGCCGCTCACATATTGGCTCATCTGACTCTTGCCGAGTTTTTTGCCGAGCATCTCCGATGCGCGGATTACGTCCGACTGGCGAACATCGCGATCGGACATAGCCTGTCGCAGGCGATCGCTAAACGTCTCTTGGGCCACTAGAACCTCCTTGCTGGCAAAGTTCAATTTATAGAACACGAATTGAACCAGGGTTCAATTTAGGCAGCAGTATAACGCGGCGCCTCATTCGAAAGTTCAATTTCATAAGAAAACGTACCGAGCTCCGAGATTTGCCCAAAGCGGACAATGGCGTGCACACGTTTAGAGGTATTCAAGGAATCGAGCGGCGGCAAGCGAAACGTCAGCCGTACGATATATCGCATTGATCTGCCGATGGGGATGCCCCTCGAGCGGACGCACGGCAACATCGAACTGACAGCGGCGCAAGATGAGCGCAGGAAGAATGCTCACGCCCAGGCCATCCTCGACCATAGCCATAATCGCATAGTCATCCCAGGTCGACAGTTTAGAACGCACCGTCAGGCCCGCGCGGCGAAACAGCGGTGTAATCTCGTCGTCGCTACCGCGTTCCAGCAGAATAAATTGCTCGTTAGCCAAATCGGCAAGGGAAACGACCTCCGCGGTGGCAAGCGAGGAGTCCGCTGGCACCACGGCCATCAGCTCGTCTTGCACCAACGGCCGCGACGCCATGCCGGCGCCGCGTGGCTCGCGCGGAATAAAGCCCAGGTCGCAGCGGCCTTCCGCCACCCATTGCTCAATCTCGGAGTAATCACCCATCAACAGCTCGTAATCGACATCCGGATGATCGGCGCGAAAGCGCGCAATCACCGGCGGCAGCACGTGGGTCGCCACGCTCGAAAACGTACCGATGCAGATTTTGCCGCGCATGAGTCCACGCATCTCATCCACCCGTCGCTGCAAGCGAGTGAATTCCTCGCAGAGCGCCTCGACTGCCGGCATGACCTGCCGCCCGTCGGCAGAAAGCACTACGCCCTCGCGGCTGCGGTCAAGCACCTTAAAACCCCAGTCCGCCTCAAGGTCGCCCACCATGCGGCTCACGCCCGACTGCGAATAGTTCAGCCGCTCTGCAGCACGCGTAAAGCTGCCGGCGCGCACCGTCTCCAGCAGCACCTGCATCTTTTGAATATTCGTTTCCACGGCACACCCCCACCTTTGCATGAGTTTTTGTCATGTTTGCCATGCATTATATTCGCTTTTCTTCTAAAGCCAGTTCACCCATAGTGAACATGCTCGGATATAGAGGGGATGTCAGCGCATGAACAACGGACTGTTTACGTACTTAGCAGCATTGCTATTGTTTGGCTCCAACGGCATCATTGCCGCTGCCATCGCGCTGCCGAGCTCCGATATCGTGCTACTACGCACGTTTTTGGGCGCACTTTCGCTTGTCACCGTCCTCGCCATCACCCAACGCCATACGTTGCAGGCGCCATCTCGCCCCCGCGAAGCCGCAGCCCTCCTCCTTTCGGGAGCCGCGCTGGGCGCTAGCTGGATTTTTCTGTTCCGCGCCTACCAGACGATCGGCGTCGGCGTATCCTCGCTGCTGTACTACTGCGGCCCCATCATTGTCATGGCGCTCTCCCCGCTCATCTTTGGCGAAAAGCTGACCGGCGGCAAAATCGCCGGCTTTATCGCCGTCGCCTGCGGTGCTTTTCTCATTGCGGCACAAGGTCTAGGCGGCAATATGCCCATTGCTGGTATCGCCTGCGGAATCGCCTCGGCATTTTGCTATGCGCTGATGGTCATCGCCAGCAAGGGTGCGCCACACATCGAAGGCCTTGAGAACTCCGCGCTCCAGGTGAGCGCAGCCTTTGTGACCGCGCTGGTCCTCACGCTCATCACGCAGGGCGCCCCCTCATTCCTGTCCGCCGGCGTCGCCGCCAATATTGATTGGCGCGCCGTCGTCATGCTCGGCGTCGTCAACACCGGCATCGGTTGCCTGCTCTACTTTAGTGCCGTCGCCAAGCTGCCCGTCCAGACCGTTGCGGTCGTCGGCTACCTCGAGCCGCTTTCGGCCGTCGTGTTCTCCGCCGTTCTTTTAGGCGAAGCCATAACACCGGTCCGCCTGATGGGCGCCGCGCTTATCATCGGCGGCGCGATTTTTTGCGAACTCGCCGGCAAACGCGCAAGCGCCAAGGCTGGCATCGCCCAGACAGTGCGTGCTTAAAAGCCCCTGTTTTGAAATGCTACCTACGTACATAAATAATCCCCAGCTGGGGATTATTGTCTAAAATAACGTGATGTGCCAAACTGCTCTTGTATAAAGACGGCATAAAGGTTATCTGTCCTAGACAGACAACCGGATGTCCAAGGGAGTCCACGTGGCACACAACAAACTGGAGGCAAGCCCCCAAGACCAGCGTGGTCAAGGCGGGCATGGAGCCATTCCCCTCTCCGCTGGCATGCTGCTCGTTACGCTCGGCGTCGTATACGGCGACATCGGCACGAGCCCCATGTACACCATGAAATCAATTGTCGCCAACAACGGCGGCATCGGCACCGTCAGCGAGGACATGATCCTGGGCGCGCTTTCGCTCGTCATCTGGACCATGACGCTCGTGACCACGGTCAAGTACGTGGTTATCGCCATGAAGGCCGATAACCACAACGAGGGCGGCATCTTCGCCCTGTTTAGCCTGGTGCGCAAGGTGGCACCGTGGCTGATCCTTCCCGCCATGATCGGCGGCGCGGCGCTGCTCGCCGACGGCATCCTCACCCCCGCGGTCACGGTCACCACAGCCATTGAGGGCCTGCGTACCATCGAGTGGGGCCACGCACTATTGGGTGACGGTCAGACCAATGTGATCATCATCACCATCATCATTATCTGCGGTCT
>CABUUE010000054.1 GCA_902494685.1 uncultured Collinsella sp. | reverse complement strand
CCGGGGTCTCCTTGGCGGGCTCGGTCTTTGCCTTAGTCTTGGGAGCGGCCTTAACCTCGGCAGCCTTCGGAGTCGGCTCGGCCTTTACTGCGGGCTTGTCCTCGGCCTTACCCTCTGCCTTGGGAGCTGCAGCCTTGGTCGTGGTCTTCTTGGCCGTCGTCGCGGCGCGTTTGCGCGTGGTGGTCTTGGCGGCCGGCTTTGCCTCGACAGCTGCCTTGGCCTCGGGCTCGGAGGGCGCCTCCTCGACCTTGACGGCGGGCTTTGCAGTAGCCTTCGGGGCCGTCTTCGCGGCGGCCTTCGTCGTAGCGGCCTTGGCCGTCGTCGACTTCGTAGCCGTGGTCTTCTTGGCTGCCGTTGCCTTCTTGGTGGTTGCAGCCGTCTTCTTGGCAGCGGTCTTGGCCGGAGCCTTTGCCGCAGGCTTAGCCTCGGCGGCGGCCTTTACCTCGGGAGCAGCCTCGACCTCGTTGGCCTTCTTGGCAGCGGCGGTCGTGCGCTTGCGCGTGGTCGATGCCTTGGCAGTAGTTGCCTTGGCAGCGGTGGTCTTGCTCGCAGTGGCCTTCGTGGTCGTAGCCTTCTTAGCCGTTGCCTTGCGGGTCGTCGTCTTTTTGGTGGCAGGCTTCGCAGCGGGCTTCACCTCAGGCTCGGGCTCGGGAGTAGCCTCGACCTTCACCTCAGGATCGGCCTTAACGGGCTTAGCTTCAACCGGCTTCTCCTCGGCCTTGGGCTCCTCGGCAGCAGCGGGCTCCTTAACGGTCGCCGCAGGCTCGGCCTCATCAGCAACCGGCTCCTCTACGGCCGTAGCAGCCTCCACAGCCGCTGGGCGCTCAATCTCCGGGTGCATAAAGAAGTACAGGTCCAGATACTTGTCGGCCGAGCGCGTCCAGCTAAAGTCCTGGCTCATGGCCTGCGTGACCAGCTGATTCCAGGCCTCGCGATTATCCCAGAACAGGCGTGCCGCACGGAACACCGCATCGCCCATCTCGTCGCCGTTAAAGTTGCTAAACGAGAAGCCCGTGCCCTCGCCGGTAAACTCGTTGTACGGGATCACGGTGTCCTTCAGGCCGCCGGTCTCGCGAACAATCGGCAGAGTACCGTAGCGCATGGCGATGATCTGCGACAGGCCGCAGGGCTCAAACTTCGAAGGCATTAGGAACATGTCGGCGGCAGCATACATGCGCTGTGACAGCGCCGGGTCAAACTCGATGCGCGCGGCCATAGTGCCGGGGTACTTGTCCTGGAAGTAGCGCAGGCCGTCCTCGTAGTCGCGGTCGCCGGTGCCCAGCACCGCCACCTGCACGCCGCCGGACAGGATGCGGTCGAGCGCGTACATGACCAGATCCATGCCCTTCTGGCGCGTCAGGCGCGTGACCATCACCATGAGCGGACGGTCGTCGCGAACCTCGAGGCCCAGTTCCTCCTGCAGCTTGGCCTTGCACACGGCCTTGCCGGATCGGTCCTCCACGGTGTAGTTGGCGGCAATTCGCTTGTCTGTTGCCGGGTCAAAGCCCGCAACGTCAATGCCGTTCAAAATGCCCTGCAGCGCGTAGGAACGCTCGCGCAGTACGCCGTCCAGGCCCTCGCCAAACTCGGGCGTCTGGATCTCGTTGGCATAGGTGGGGCTCACCGTGGTGATGGCGTCGGCATAGCGCAGGGCGCCCAGCATGTAGTTGATGCTGCAGGCGTCGCATCGCAGCTGCGAGGCAGCCGCCGGAATATGCGCCACACCAAGGATGTCCTCCATCACGGTGTCGCTAAACTGGCCCTGGAACGCAACGTTGTGGATCGAGAACACGGTCTTGACGCGGTCATACAACGGCAGGCCCTGGTAGAACTCGCGCAAAAACACGGGCGCCAGTGCCGTCTGCCAGTCGTTGCAGTGCAGGATGTCGCACTCAAAGCCCTCGGGCAGGTGCTGCAGGCTCTCGGTGATGGCCTTGGAGAAGAACGCAAAGCGCTCGCCGTCGTCAAAGAAGCCGTACGGATAGTCGCGCGCAAAGTAGCGCTCGTTGTCGATGAACATATAGGTGACGCCGTCGTGCTCGAGCTTCTCGAGTCCGCAGTACTCATTGCGCCAGCCCAGGCTCACGTAAAAGTCGGAGAAGTGCTCCATCTGCGCCTTGTACTCGTCCTTGATGGTGGCGTACTTGGGTACCATCACGATGACTTCGGCGCCGGCGCGTACAAGCGCCGCAGGCAGAGAGCCCGCTACGTCGCCCAGGCCACCGGTCTTCACAAACGGTGCGCACTCGGCCGAGGCAAACACGATCTGCATCTTTTTGCTGGAATCAGCCATATTGTCTCCCATGTTGTAATTCGAGAATAGCCGCCTGGCGCTAACCGGGCGGCTATTCTACATGTTACGAGCGATGTTGCGGTACCAACGTTAACGTACGATGGTGGTGTCGGAAGTTAACGGAGCCTTGCCCAGCACCAGGATGTTCTCGGGCGTGCCGCGAAGCTCGGTGTTGGTGGGAACCACGTTGTTCTTGTCCAGGATGGCGTTCTCAACCCGGGCGCCGCTCTTGATGATGCAGCTCTGGTTGATGATCGAGTTGGTCACCGAGGCGCCTTCCTCAACCACAACGCCGCGCGACAGGATCGAGTTGCGCACGGTTCCCTTGATGATGCAGCCGGCCGAGATAATCGAGTTGCAGGCGTGGCTGCCGGTTGCGTAGCGCGAAGGCGGTACGTCGTGGGCCTTGGTTAGGATCGGGCGCTCGGGATCAAAGAGCTGGTCGGCCACGGTCTGGTCGAGCAGGTCCATGCTGCGGCGATACAGCGACTTCTCGCTAAACACGCCCACGACCTCGCCCTTGTACTCGTAGCTGCACACGTCGATGTTGCCAAAGTCGCCCTGGAGTGCCTCGAGCAGGTCCAGATAGTCGGCGGCCTGGTAGTGGTCGATGATCTCGAGCAGCGTCTCGCGGTTGACGATACAGCAGTCCATAGACGCGTTGTCGCCGTACACGACGCCGGCGCTCACGCCCGTCAGGCGTCCGTTCTCGTTAATCTCGAGCTTGGTCTCGTCATCGACATTGCGCGTGGCCTTGCAGTACACCACGGTCATCTGGGCACCGGAGTTCTCGTGCGCGTCGATGATGGTGTTGAGGTCCATGTTAAAGATGATGTTGGTGCCCATCATCACAACATAGGGCTTATCCGAGCGCTGGAACAGCGTCTTGTTGGAGATGATGTCGCGCAGCAGGAAGCGCATGCCGCCCTTGGTGGTGCCATACGCGTTGCCGGGGACCATAAACAGGCCGCCCTTCTTGCGGTCCAGGCCCCAGTCCTTGCCCGAGCCCACATGGTCGATCAGGGAACGGTAGTTGCCCGGCATGACGACGCCGACGGTCTTAATGCCGGCATTCATCATGTTGGACAGCGGGAAATCGATCAGGCGGTAGCGGCCTAAAAACGGGACGGACGCGATGGGGCGATCCTTGAGCAGCACGCTGCCGTAGGTCGAAGAGTAGTTAGCGGTGATATAACCGATGGCCTTTCGATTGATCATCGGATCATTCCCCCTTCCCGATAACGACGTCATTTCCAACGACGGCCGTATCCTTGGTGGTATCGACAGAACCGAGCTTCACGCCCTCTTCGACCGTGGAGTTCTCGCCCAAAATAGCGCGGCAGATGTGCGCGCCGCTCTTAACGTGCGCACCCGGCAGCAGCACGGAGTCCTCGACCACAGCGCGCTCCTCGATGATGACATCGGTCGAAAGGATCGAGTGGCGAGCGGTACCGTAGATCTTGCAGCCGTTGGAGACCAGGCAGTCATCCAGGCGACCATCCGGACCAATGTAGTGCGGCGGACGCGTGGTGATGTTGGACATGATGGGGAAGTGCTTGTCGAACAGATCGAACTCGGGGTTGTTGCCCAGCAGGTCCATCGAGGTCTCGTGGAAGCTGGCGATGGTACCGACATCCTTCCAAAAGCCGTGGAACTCGTAGCTGTACAGGCGCTTGCCCTCACCGAGCAGCTTGGGGATGATGTCCTTGCCAAAGTCGTGGCTCGAGCGCTGGTCCAGAGCGTCCTCCTCGAGCGCCTCGATCAGCACGTCGGCCGAGAAGATGTAGATGCCCATGGACGCGAGGTTCGAATCGGGCTTATCGGGCTTCTCGGTGAACTTGGTGATGCGGCCGTCGTCGGGGTCGGTGGTCAGGATGCCAAAGCGGCTGGCCTCCTCCCACGGCACGGGCATAACGCTCACCGTGAGGTCGGCGTTGTTCTCAATGTGCGTCTTGAGCATCTTGCGGTAATCCATGCGATACAGGTGATCGCCCGAAAGAATCAGGACGTACTTGGGATCGTTGGCCTTGATATAGTCCAGGTTCTGCGTAATGGCGTCTGCCGTGCCCGCATACCAGGCGCCGCCGGTCTGTGTCTCGTACGGCGGCAGGATCGACACGCCGCCGTCACGGCTGTCCAGATCCCACGCCTCGCCGGAGCCCACATAGGCATGCAGCAGGTAGGGGCGATACTGCGTCAGAACGCCCACCGTGTCGATGCCCGAGTTGGAGCAGTTGGACAGCGAAAAGTCGATAATGCGGAACTTGCCACCAAAGCTAACCGCCGGCTTAGCGATCTTTTGGGTGAGTGCCCCCAATCGGCTGCCCTGTCCTCCTGCGAGGAGCATCGCGATGCATTCTTTCTTACTCATCGATTTCTCCTTCTGTCATCGATGTTCTTAAACCCATTAGCGACGGGCGCGGTGCAACGTCACGCCCGTCGAGTAATGCCGTGCTGGCATAAGGGAGCTCGCGCGCCTTTACGCGTGCCAGATCTCGTCGCGGTACTCGCGAATGGTGCGGTCGCTCGAGAACCAGCCCGAGGAGGCGGTGTTGAGCAGCGCCTTGCGATTCCAGGTCTCCTGGTCGCCGTAGCTGTTCGTGAGCTTCTCCCACGCATCCACGTAGCTGCGGAAATCGGCCATGACCAGGTCGGGGTCGTTGTTGTTCATGAGCTCGTTGTAGATGCTCTCGAAGTTGCCCGAAAGACCCGCAAACGTGTTGTCCTTGAGCTCGTCCATCACGCGCCCCAGACGCTCGCGATCGTTGTTGAGCGTATCCCATGCGAAGTAGCTGTTGGATGCCCAGAGCTGCTCGACCTCGGGGGCGGTCAGGCCAAAGATGGCCTCGTTCTCGCGGCCGGCCAGGTCGGCGATCTCGATGTTGGCGCCGTCGAGGGTGCCCAGCGTAATGGCGCCGTTCATCATGAGCTTCATGTTGGACGTGCCCGAGGCCTCCTTGCCGGCCGTGGAGATCTGCTCCGAGATCTCGGCGGCAGGGTAGATGAGCTGGGCGTTGCTCACGCGGAAGTTGGGGATAAAGCAGACCTTCATGACCTCGTTGACGCGCGGGTCGTTGTTGATGACGTCGGCCACGGAGTTAATCAGGCGGATGGTCTCCTTGGCGAAGGTGTAGCTCGAGGCAGCCTTGCCGCTAAAGATGAAGGTCGTCGGCGTCACGTGGAAGTTGGGATCGGCGATGCGACGGTTGTAGATGTCCATCACCTTCATGATGTTCATGAGCTGGCGCTTGTAGGCATGGAAGCGCTTCACCTGAACATCGAAGACGGTGTTGGGGTCGATGACCAGACCTGTCTCGGCCTTAACGTAGGCGGCCAGGCGCTCCTTGTTGGCGCGCTTTGAGGCACCCACGGCCTTCAGGAACTCGGCGTCGTTCTGGAACTCCTTGAGCTTCTCCAGCTCAAAGGCGTCCTTCAGCCAGCCATCGCCAATGGCTTCGGTCACGAGCTTGGCGTAGGTGGGGTTGGCCTCGGCAAAGAAGCGACGGTGCGAGATGCCGTTGGTCTTGTTGTTGAACTTCTCGGGCGTCAGGGCATAGAAGTCCTTGAGCACGATGTTCTTGATGATGTCGGAGTGGATCTTGGCCACACCGTTGACGCTGTGGCTGCAGATCACGGACAGGTTGGCCATGCGGATCTCGCCGTCCCACAGGATGGCGGTCTGGCGCAGACGCTCCTGCCAGCCGTCCTGCGTGGTGTCGAACGACTCGTGCCAACGACGGCTGATCTCGTCGATGATCTGGTACACACGGGGGAGGAGCTTGGAGAACGTGCCGATGGGCCACTTCTCCAGAGCCTCGGGCAGGATGGTGTGGTTGGTGTAGCTCACGACCTGCGTCACGATATTCCAGGCGTCATCCCACTCGAGCTTCTTCTCGTCGATGAGGATACGCATGAGCTCGGGGCCGCACATGGCGGGGTGGGTATCGTTGGTATGGATGGCCACAAACTGCGGCAACAGCTCCCAGTTAGCGCCGTGCTCCTTCTCAAAGGTGTCGAGCAGGCTGTAGATGCCGGCCGAGACAAACAGGTACTCCTGCTTCAGGCGCAGCAGACGGCCGTGCTCGCCGGCGTCGTTGGGGTAGAGGATGGCGCTGATGGCCTCGGCCTCGGCGCGCTCGGCATCGGCCAGGGCATAGTCGCCGCGGTTGAAGGCCTCCAGGTCAAAGTGCTCTTCGACCGGCTCGGCGGCCCAGACGCGCAGCTTGTTGACGGTCTCGCCGGCATAGCCCACGACGGGGATATCATAAGGGACGGCCAGGATGTCCTGCGTGTCCACCGTGCGGTAGAACGTACGGCCGTTCTCCTCAAAGCCCTCGACGCGGCCGCCAAACTTGATGGTCACGGCCTTGTCCTGACGACGGACCTCCCAGGGATAGCCGTGGGTGAGCCACTCGTCGGTGGCCTCGACCTGGCTGCCGTTGACGATCTCCTGCTTAAACAGGCCGTAGCGGTAGCGCATGCCGTTGCCGTAGCCGGCAATGCCCTCGGCTGCCATGGAATCCAGGAAGCATGCCGCAAGACGGCCCAGGCCACCGTTGCCCAGCGCCGGATCGGGCTCCTGGTTCTCGATGACGGACAGGTCAAAGCCCATGTCGTCGAGCGCCTCGGCGACCATGTCGCGCACGCCAAAGTTGAGCAGGTAGTTGTCGAGCAGGCGGCCGATCAAAAACTCGATCGAGAAGTAGTACACGCGCTTCTTGCCCTCGGCGGTGGCGCGGGCGTCACTCTTGGTGGCAACGGTGCGTGCCTTCTCGGCCACGAGCTTGGCCAGGGCGTTAAAGCGGTCGAGGTCACTGGCGGCCTCGACGCTCTTGCCGCTGATGCTCATGACGGCATCGCGATAGAGTTCGGTGAACTCCTGCTTGTTGTCGAAGATCTTATTCATACGTTCCTTTCCCCCGGGGATGTTTCTCCCGGAACGGTTATGACATGTATCCTACGCCCCCGCGGGGCGGGTAATTACAGTGGTAACGTCTTTGTTACGCTTTCTTGGCATGAGCCTTAACAGCAGCTGCCTTGGTCTTGGGAGCAGCCTTTTTGGTGGCTGCCTTTTTGGCCGTGGTCTTGGAAGCGGGCTTGGAAGCGGGCTTGGCAGCAGACTTGGCAGCAGACTTGGCAGCCTTCGCCTTAGCCGGAGCCTTCTTGGCGGCCGCAGGCTTGGGCTTTACCGAGGACGTGCGCTTGCGCGTCGCCTTCTTGGGCTTCTCGACCACGGGCGGCTTGTAGCTACTGGGACCGCGGCGCTTAAGCACCACGCCTGCCAGGCCGGGTACCTTGATCTCGATGGAGTCCATCTGCCCGTTCCAGGGATAGGGCTCGCTCGAGCAGGTGTAGGGTTCCTCGCCGGCGTATCCGCTGCCGCCAAACTCGGGACGGTCGGAGTCGAAGATGACCTCCCAGTCGCCCTCGCGCGGCACGCCCACGCGGAAGCTCTCGTAGCTCGCCGGGTCAAAGTTGATCAGGATCACCAGGTCGTCATCGACGTCCTCGCCCTGACGCACAAAGCTCACGATGGACTGCTTGGAGTTGTCCGCATCGATCCAGGTAAAGCCGTCGTCGGTGTAGCCGCGCTCGTACAGGGCGGGCTCGGCGGTGTACAGGTGGTTGAGCGCCTTGATAAAC
Source organism: uncultured Collinsella sp. (assembly GCA_902494685.1). Lineage (GTDB taxonomy): Bacteria > Actinomycetota > Coriobacteriia > Coriobacteriales > Coriobacteriaceae > Collinsella. The sequence continues at coordinate 1,089 of CABUUE010000054.1, read as the reverse complement.
GCCTGATGATGACGGTGAGTCTCGTACTCCTCGGTCAGGAACCACTGGATGGACTCGTAGTAGCGCCACTCAATAAACTGGCCGATCTCGTTTCCCATGAAGTTGAGCTTGGCACCGGGGTGCGTCATTTGGTAGAAAGCTAGCGTGCGCAGGCCGGCAAACTGGCGCCACCAGTCGCCCGGCATGCGGCCGATGAGCGAGCACTTGCCGTGCACGACCTCGTCGTGGCTCAGCGGGCAGATGAAGTTCTCGGTAAAGGCGTACATGATGGAGAAAGTGAGCAGCCCGTGGTTGCCGGGGCGCCACGGAAAATCGGTCTGCATGTAGTGCAGGGTGTCGTTCATCCAGCCCATGTCCCACTTGTAGTGGAAGCCCAAGCCGCCGTCCTGCGGCGGGTAGGTCACGAGCGGCCACGCGGTGGACTCCTCGGCCATCATCATCACGTCGGGGAAGTGGGCCTCCACGGCGCAGTTGACCTGGCGGATAAACGCGCTGGCGTCCAGGTCCTCCTCGGTACCGTACTTGTTGAACTTCTTTTGGCCGGGATCGTCAATGCCAAAGTTGAGGTACAGCATGCTGGAAACGCCGTCCATGCGAATGCCGTCAACGTGGAAGTTTTCGAGCCAGTACAGCACGTTGGAGACCAGGAAGGAGCGAACCTCGCCGCGGGCGAAATCGAACTTGTGCGTGCCCCAGTTGGGATGAATTTCGTGCTCAAACAGCATGTGGCCGTTAAAGGTGGCAAGGCCGTGGGAGTCGGCGCAAAAACCGCCGGGCACCCAGTCCATGATCACGCCGATGCCCGCCTCGTGGCACGCATCGATAAAGTGCATGAGCTGCTGCGGGTTGCCGTAACGCGACGTGGCGGCAAAGTAGCCGGTCGTCTGGTAGCCCCAGGAGCCGTCGAAGGGGTGCTCCATGAGCGGCATGACCTCGATATGCGTATAGCCCATGTCGCGCACGTAGTCCACGAGCTCCACCGACAGGTCGTCGTAGGTGTAGAACTCGCCGCGCTGCGCGGGGAAGGGGTCCATGGGACCGGGGTAGTTGCCGTACTCGTCCGGCTCGCCCTGTGGCGCGTCGCCGTGG
>CABUUE010000053.1 GCA_902494685.1 uncultured Collinsella sp. | reverse complement strand
TCGGCATCGTCACGCGCGGCGACCTTCTGGCAAAGAAGCTCGCCGAGGAGATCAAGGAGATCGAGGGCGTCGACGTTCCGCTCGGCAGCCTGGACATCAGCTTCTACCGCGATGACTATGCGACCAATTTCGCTCCCGCGATCCACGCTACCAACATTCCCTTCAGCGTCGACGGCAAGCGCGTCGTGCTGGTGGACGACATCCTGTATACGGGCCGTACCATCCGCGCCGCTCTCGACGCCGTCATGGACCTGGGCCGTCCGAGCCGCATTGAGCTGGCAGTCCTCGTTGACCGCGGCCACCGCGAGCTCCCCATCTCGCCGGACTTTGTCGGCAAGAACGTTCCCTCGTCGCATGAGGAGAACGTGCACCTATATATGAAGGAAGTCGACGGCCACACCGCTGTCGAGATTAATGACGTCGCGCCGGGTTCCCACGTGGGCTCCGCGCCGCTGGGAGGTGAGTAGTACCGTGGCGTTCAACCATAAGCACCTGATCGACATTACCGAGTACTCCGAAGAGGACATCAAGCTCATCCTCGAGACCGCCAAGGCGTTCTCCGAGGTCAACGAGCGTGCCATCAAGAAGGTCCCCACGCTCAAGGGCAAGACCATCGTCAACATGTTCAACGAGCCCTCGACGCGCACCCGCAGCTCCTTCGAGCTCGCCGAGAAGCGTCTTTCGGCCGACAGCCTCAACTTTGGCGGCTCCTCGACCTCCACGGTCAAGGGCGAGAGCCTCGTCGACACCGTCGAGACCCTCAACGCCTATAAGATCGACTGCATCGTCGTGCGTGATAAGCACGCCGGCGCTCCCTACATCGTCACGCAGAACTCGCCCGCGAGCGTCATCTGCGCCGGTGACGGCAAGCACAACCATCCCACGCAGGCCCTGCTCGACCTGTACACCATCTGGGAGCACAAGGGTGACTTCCACGGTCTGAAGGTCGCTGTCGTCGGCGATATCGCGCACTCCCGCGTCTGCGGCTCGCTGATCCCCGCCCTTAAGATCATGGGCTGCGAGACCTACGCCGTCGCCCCCGGCACGTTGCTGCCGCCGGCGCCCGAGGTTCTGGGCTGCGACCACGTGACGAGCGACCTCGATTCCGTCCTGCCCGAGCTGGACGTCGTCTACATGCTGCGCGTGCAGCAGGAGCGCCTCGAGGGTGCCCCGTTCCCGACCATTCGTGAGTACCACAGGCTCTTCGGCCTGACCAAGGACCGCGAGAAGCTCATGAAGCCCGATGCGATCATCTGCCACCCGGGTCCCATCAACCGCGGCGTCGAGTTCGACTCCTATATGGCCGACCACCCGCAACGCTCCGTCATCCTGGAGCAGGTCTACGCCGGTATCTGCGTGCGTATGGCTATCCTGTATCTGCTGCTTGGAGGTGCCGATAATGGCCTTGCTTCTTAAGAATGCCCACGTCGTCGACCCGTCCGTCGAGCTTGACGGTGTCGTTGACGTCCTGATTGACGGCGACAAGATCGCCGAGGTCGGCGAGAATCTCGCCGTCGAGGGAGCCGAGGTCCGCGACCTTTCCGGCAAGTACCTCGTCCCCGGTCTGGTGGATATGCACGTGCATCTGCGCGAGCCCGGCTACGAGGTCAAAGAGGACATCGAGAGCGGTACCCGCGCAGCTGCCAAGGGCGGCTTTACCGGCGTGTGCTCCATGCCCAACACCGATCCCGTCACCGATAACGGCACCGTCGTGGAGTTCGTCAAGTCCCGTGCTGCCGAGGTCGGCCACTGTCGCGTCTATCCGTCGGGCGCCATGACCCGCGGTCTTAAGGGCGAGGCCATGTCCGAGATGGGCGATATGGTCGCCCACGGCGCCGTCGCCTTCACCGATGACGGTCGCGGCGTGCAGGGCGCGGGCATGCTCCGTCGTTGCATGGACTACGGCAAGATGTTCGGCAAGGTCTTCATGAGCCACTGCCAGGACGAGGACCTGGTCGGCCACGGCCAGATCAACGAGGGCAAGGTCTCGACCCGTCTGGCCCTCGAGGGTTGGCCGGCTGCCGGCGAGGAGCTCCAGATCGCCCGCGACATCGAGATCGCCAAGCTGACCGGTGCCAAGCTGCACATCCAGCACATCTCCACTGCTCATGGCCTGGAGATCGTGCGTGCCGGTAAGGCCGCTGGCGTTCAGGTTACCTGCGAGGCCACTCCGCACCACATGTTCCTGACCGAGAACGACCTGGACGAGACCTACAACACCTCGCTCAAGGTCAACCCGCCGCTGCGTACCGAGGAGGACGCCGAGGCTATCCGTCAGGGCGTCATCGACGGCACCGTCGACGTTATCGTCACCGATCACGCTCCCCACACCCCGTGGGAGAAGGCCCGCGAGTTCGAGCTTGCGCCCTTTGGCATGATCGGCCTCGAGACCTCGCTGTCGCTTGTGCTCACCGAGCTGGTCAACACGGGCAAGATGAGCATGGGCCGTATGGTCGAGCTCATGGCCATCAAGCCGCGTGAGATCCTGGGCCTCGACCAGGTTCAGGTCAAGGCGGGCTCCGTTGCCGACCTGACCGTGTTCGACGCGTCCGCCACCTGGACGGTCGGCGAGGACGGTTACGAGTCGCGCGCCGAGAACTCCGGTTTTGCCGGTCGCACGCTCACCGGTCGTGCCACCGATGTGTTTGTCGGCGGTAAGCAGACGCTCGCCGACGGCTGCATCTGCTAGCATAGCCTTATCGCTTTTGTGCGCGGTGCCCTTGCGGTGCCGCGCTTTCTGTTCGTTTTGACCATGCAATCGCATGGGGGATTGGAGCGTCTATGCCCACACCTTCCACTGCACGCATGCACGACTTCGAGGTCGTCTCGAACCAGGAGATCGCCGACGGCATCTTCTCGCTCGTCATCTCGGCCCCCAAGCTTGCAAGTGCGCTCAAGCCCGGTCAGTTTGTGAACATTGCCGTGCCCGGTGATGCGTCCTCGCTGCTTCGCGTGCCCCTGAGCTTCTATCGCGCCGACGCCCAGGCCGGCACCGTCGAGCTGTGGTACGCCGTCGTGGGCGACGACACCCGTCGTCTGTCGCAGATGGCCCCCGGTTCCACCTCTAATCTGCTGGGCCCTGGCGGCCGCGGCTGGCTTGTGCCCGAGGGTACCAGAAAGGCGCTGCTCGTTGCGGGAGGCATCGGTGTTCCGCCCGTGCTGTGCCTTGCCGGCAAGCTTGCCGAGCAGGGTGTGGCCGTCGACGTGTGCCTGGGCTTTGGCACCGCGTCCAAGGCCGTGGGTGTCGATGAGTTCCGCACTCTGTGCGACACGGTCGACGTGTGCACCGACGACGGTTCGCTCGGCATGCACGGTTTTTGCACCGATCCTGCCGCCGAGCTGCTCGGCGAGGGCGGCTACGACTACGTCGCCAGCTGCGGTCCCGCCGTCATGATGAAGAAGGTCGCCGCCGCTGCCGCCGAGGCCGGTGCATACTGTGAGGTGTCGCTCGAGCGCATGATGAGCTGCGGCTTTGGTGCCTGCAACACCTGCAATGTCGAGACGGTCGACGGTATGAAGGGCGCCTGCATGTGCGGCCCCGTGTTTGATGCTTCCAAGGTGGTGGTCTTCTAGTGGGTACCGTGAACATGGCCGTCGATTTCGGCGGCGTCAAGATGCAGAACCCCATCAACACCGCAGCCGGTACCTTTGGCTACGGATGGCAGTTCCAGAACTTCTTTGATGTCTCCCAGCTGGGCGCCATCACCACCAAGGGTTGTGCTGCCGAGCCCTGGCCCGGCAACCCCGCGCCTCGCATGGCCGAGATCCCGGGCGGCATGATCAACTCCGTGGGCCTTCAGAACCCCGGCGTGGCTGCCTTTGCCCGCGAGTCCGGTCCGTGGCTGGAGCAGCTCTCCAAGGACGGCTGCCAGGTTATCTGCCAGGTCGCCGGTCATTCCGTCGAGGAGTTTGTCCGCGCGCTCGAGATGTATGTCGAGCTGTGCCCCTGGGCTGCAGGCTACGAGATCAACGTGAGCTGCCCTAATATCGCCGCCGGCGGTGCCGCCATGGGCTCCACGCCCGAGGGCGCCTCTTCCGTTATGGCTGCCTGCCGCAAGGTGACCGATAAACCGCTGTTCGTAAAGATGGCTCCGGTCAACGTTGCCGAGATTGCCAAGGCCCTCGAGGCTGCCGGTGCCGACGGTCTTTCAGTCATCAACTCCATCCAGGGCATGGCCATCGACGTCCATACCCGCAAGTCCCGCGTGGCCAAGCCCAAGGGCGGCCTTTCGGGCCCGCTGTGCCACCACATCGCCGTGCGCATGGTCTGGGAGGTTGCTCAGGCCGTCGATATCCCCATCAACGGTGTCGGCGGTGTCATGACCGGCGAAGATGCGGCCGAGTTTATCCTGGCCGGCGCCACCTGCGTGTCGGTCGGCATGGCCAACTTCGTCGATCCGTGCGCTTCGCTCAAGATCGCGCACGAGCTCGAGGCCTGGGCCGAGTCTCAGGGCGTGAAGGACATCAACGAACTGGTAGGTGCGTTCGAATGCTAGAGACCGATGCCCGCGACCGTGTTATCGTCGCCCTCGACTGCGACCGTGAGCGTGCGCTCGAGCTTGCCCACGAGCTTTCGGGCCATGCCGCCTGGCTCAAGGTTGGCATGACGCTCTATTACGCCGAGGGTCCTGAGATCGTCAAGACGTTCAAGGATTTGGGCTTTAAGGTCTTCCTTGACCTCAAGTTCCATGATATTCCGCATCAGGTTCGCGGTGCCGCCCGCTCGGCCTCGCTTGCCGGTGCCGATCTGCTTTCGGTCCACGGCTTGGGTTCGGGCGCCATGCTCGCTGCCTGCCGCGAGGGCGCCGAGGAGGCGCGCGAGGACCGCGCCAAGCTCGTCGCCATCACCGTGCTCACGAGCATGAACCAGGATGCCTTGAGCGAGATCGGCGTCGAGTCGCCCGTGGCCGAGGAGGCCGCCCGCCTGGCAAAGCTCGCTCAGGCCAACGGCATCGACGGTATCGTGTGCTCGCCGATGGAGGCTCACGACATGCGTGAGCTGCTGGGTCCCGATGCCCTGATCGTGACTCCGGGTGTGCGTCCGGTGGGTGCCGCCTTAGGCGACCAGTCCCGCGTGGCGACGCCTTCCCAGGCTATCGAGCGTGGCGCAAGCCACATTGTGGTGGGCCGTCCCATCACCGGCGCCGACGATCCGGTTGCCGCCTTTGACGCCATCGTCGCCGAGCTGGTCGAAAACGTCGCCTAAAAGATTCCCCTAAGTCACCACTTTTGGGTCTCATTAGCACAAAATAGCCCCTGTGCCTGCGTAAACTTTCCCATCCTTTGTGTGGAATCGCAGGTCAGGGGCTTAACTTTGGGCGCAGTATATTGCACTTTTTGCGGGTATCGTCTAACCTATGGAGCCGCGATTGGGCATTTTGTACGTTCTACGTGCTAAAATGCCAATTATTGAATCAGATATAACCCAACTTTTTGGAGGTACGAATGGCACTCCCTCAGCTTACCGATGAGCAGCGCAAGCAGGCTCTTGAGAAGGCTGCTGCCGCACGTCACGCCCGCGCTGAGCTTCGCGAGCAGATCAAGAAGGGCGAGAAGTCCCTCGAGTCCGTGCTCAACTCCGATGACCCCATCGCTTCCCGCATGAAGGTTTCCACCCTCATCGAGTCTCTCCCTGGTTATGGCAAGGCCAAGGCCGCCAAGATCATGGAGGAGCTCGGTATCTCCGCTACCCGTCGCGTCCAGGGCCTCGGCGTCCGTCAACGCGAGCAGCTCCTCGAGCAGCTGACCAAATAAGTGAGCGCTCAGGATTCCAAGCTCTTTGTGATTTCTGGACCGTCAGGCGCAGGCAAGGGTACGCTCGTCGCTCGTGTGCGCGAGCGCCGCTCGAACCTGGGCCTGACGGTTTCGGCTACCACGCGAGCACCACGCAAAGGTGAGGTCGACGGCGTCAACTACTTTTTTCTGACGCGCGAGGAGTTCGACCGCCGCGTGGCAAACGGTGAGTTTGTTGAGTGGGCCGAGGTCCACGGTAACTGCTATGGCACGTTGGTGAGCGAGGTCACATCCAAGCTCGCCTCGGGCGCGTCTCTGATTTTGGAGATCGATGTCCAGGGCGCCCTGCAGGTGAAGGAGCGTTTCCCCGAGGCCGTGCTGATCTTTATCAAGCCGCCTTCGCTTGAGGTGCTCCGCGAGCGTCTAGTCGGTCGCGGTACCGAGACGCCCGAGACGATTGAGCTGCGTATGGCAAACGCCGCCGATGAGCTTGCCCTTGCCGACCGCTACGACGACGTCGTGGTTAATGACGATCTCGACCGCGCGACCGATGAGCTCGTTCGCGTTCTCGATATGCATGAAAGGATCTGAGGTCCGTGTCCGTTGTAAAGCCTTGCATTGACGATCTTCTGGAGAAGACCGATCACAACCGCTTCCTGCTCGCTTCGCTTGCCTCCAAGCGCGCCTGCGACATCAATAGCATGCTGCGTGGCCAGCACAACCGCGTGCTTGCCGTCCAGGATGTCGATGACATCACCATCGGGCTTTCCGGTGCCGATACCATCTCGATGGCTATGGACGAGATTGTCGACGGCGACATCTCTTACGACGAGGCCCGTTACGAGAAGGCGCTCGGCCACAAGGTTGCTGAAGCCTAAATGGCGGCTCGCGTCTGCCTGGTCCACTATCACGAGGTTGGACTGAAGGGCAAGAACCGCGCACATTTTGAGCATATCCTCATGGATAACATCAAGGCGGCTTTGGCCGCCTTTTCCGTGAACGCCGTGTCTCGAATTTCCGGTTATATCCTCGTGACCTTTAACGAGCATCAGGCCGATGATGCGGCGCGTGTCATTCGCACCGTTCCCGGCGTTGCCCGTGTGTCTTTGGCGTATCACACCAACCGCGACCCGCAGGAGTACTGCGCCGCCGCCGTGAAGGCGCTGCGCGAGTTCGGTTCCTTCGATTCGTTTAAGGTGCACGCCAAGCGCTCCAATACCGACTATGAGCTCACCTCGATTGACATCAATCGTCAGGTGGGCGAGGTACTGTGTGAGGCCTTCCCCGATAAAAAGGTTCAAATGCACGACCCCGATGCGATGGTTCACGTACTGGTGGTCCAGGGTAGCGTTTATGTGTACGCGCGCTCCGAGCGCGGCGTGGGCGGTCTGCCGGTGGGTTCTGCCGGCAAGGTCGTGACGCTGCTGTCGTCGGGTATCGATTCTCCGGTGGCGACCTGGATGCTCGCGCGTCGCGGCGCGGTGTGCGTGCCGGTACATTTCTCCGGTCGTCCGCAGACGCCCGATACGAGCGAGTATTTGGTGCAGGACATCATCCGTGCGCTTGAGCCGGGTGTCCAGATCGGCCGCCTGTACGTGGTGCCGTTTGGCGACTGCCAGCGTGAGATTTCGGTCACCTGTCCCAGCAACCTGCGCGTGATCATGTATCGCCGCATTATGTATTCGGTTGCCGAGCGCATTGCGCACATCGAGGGCGCCAAGGCCATCGTGACGGGCGAATCGCTTGGGCAGGTTGCCTCCCAAACGCTTGAGAATATCATGGCCGTCAACGAGGCCGTGAAGATCCCCGTGTTCCGTCCTCTCATCGGTTCGGACAAGCAGGAGATCATTGCGCGTGCCGAGGAGATCGGTACGTTCGATATCTCGACTGAGGCCGCTCCCGACTGCTGCACGCTGTTTATGCCGCGCCGTCCCGAGACGCACGCTAAACTCGATGCCGTGCATGAGGCCTGGGAGTTGTTCGATCACGAGGAGATGATCGAGCGCTTGCTCAAGCAGACCGAGTACATCGACTTCGAGAGCAACACGTATAAGGCCCCTAAGACCTTAAAGCGCAAACATTCGGAGCTTGCTCCGCGTGAGATTTACCAAGATCACGAGTAATTTTGTGCATAGACCGACGATGCGTCTGCATCGTCGGTCTTTTGCTATCTGGGCATTTTGCGGCTAAGTGTTCATTTGCTGACGCGTGCTTGAATAAATGGACAGATTTGTGCAAGGTTTTGGTCAGCTTTTGGTTTGACCGCTAAAACCGGTTTTGGAGCGTGGCTGTTGCAGGGCTCTTTTCCTGACACGATGTTGTTGGGAGGTTTTGCTATGGCGCAGCGCGAACAACACGAACGGGTCAAACGGATGGACCGCTTGGCGGACAAGCTGCTCGTTCATAAGGCAGTGGTGATGGCGATACTGGTTGTCATTGCGATGGCGAGCGGCTTGGCGATGGCGAACCTTGGCGGCGGTGCTAGCGGCGTGTCTTTTGAGCGGACTGATGGTTCGGGCTCGTTGGTGGAGCCGGGATCCGGCGATGCTTCGAGCGGAAAGACATCCGAAGGCTCTTCGCCTAAGGCGTCTGCTGCGGCAGAGGTCTATGTCGATGTTGATGGCGCCGTTGTGTCGCCCGGCGTATATCGTCTCAAGGACGGCGCGCGGGTGGCTCAGGCGATTGATGCCGCCGGCGGGCTGGCGCCCGAGGCAGACGTTACGGGGCTCAATCGGGCATCTAAGGTCACTGATGGACAAAAAATCCATGTTCCAACGGTAGGGGAGCAGCAGGCGTCCATTGCGGAAGCCGGTGTTGATGGTGGGGTTTCCGCATCATCGGGCGCGGGTGGCGCAACAGGCCTAGTAAACATCAATACGGCAAGCGCAGAAGAGCTGCAGACGCTTTCGGGCATCGGCCCCTCCATGGCCCAGTCGATTATCGATGAGCGGACAAAGAACGGTGCTTTTTCTTCGGTTGACGATCTGATGCGTGTGTCGGGAATCGGCGAGAAGAAGCTTGCCAAAATCAAAGATTGCATCTGCGTATGAGTGCGACCGAGCGCGAGCACGTGATGCCTCCGCGGCCCCTGATGCCGTGGACGATGGCCCTGTGTGCCGGCATGTGCATGAGCTGCGTCTTGGTGCTCAACATGGTCGCTGATGCGCTGCTGAGGGAGCGGGCTCCGGCGGTCGGGCCGCTATGGGCCATTCCCGTTGCGGCGGCGGTATTCGTTGTGCTGGCTCAATCTTGTGCGCGGCTTGCCCCTTGGAAGCGGTGGCTGTATGCCGCGTCCGTCGGTCTCGTGGCGGGAGCGGTCGTCTCGGTG
>CABUUE010000052.1 GCA_902494685.1 uncultured Collinsella sp. | reverse complement strand
TTACGCGCTACCTACGAAGACTGTCCCCAGCAACTAATCATTTAAGAACGTTTCCAACGACTAGGTGCGGTTGCTGCCAAGGAGTGTCCCGGGGTGCCGGCACAAAAGGAACGTCCCTAACTGCTGGGTTTAGGCTGTTAGGTCGAGTTCGTAGAGAAAGCTTTCGCGCGGCATGTCGTGACGGCGCTCTTCGCGGTTGGCGCGGTGCGTGGCCGTGCGCTTAAAGCCGTGCAGCTCGTAGAACTTCCACGAGCAGTTGGAGTCGGTGTACAGGTGCGCCCTCGTCGCTCCAAGCGAGGACAGGTGCGAGACCGCGGCATCGAGCAGAACCGTGCCAACGCCCAGGCCATGGACATCGCGATCCACGGCAAGCAGCGTGACCTCGTTGTCGTGCGGCAACGGGCTGCTCTCGAGCAGGCGGTTGTTGGTTCGGATGGTTGCGCGCACAAACGAGAGATACTCGGCGCAGGCATCAGGCTCCAGCTCACGCATCTGCGATAGCAGTGCGCGTTCGGTATCCATCCAATGCTCGTTGATAGTGACGCCGGAGTTCTGTCCTGCGCGTGCAAGTGCAATGCCGCGCGCCTCGCCGTCAATCACCGCAACCTGCGAAAACGTCGATGACGAAAGGCAATAGGCGAGGTCGCACGCGGCCTCAAGGCGGTTGTACTCATCGTTATCCGAATTGTTATGCCAAAGTTGCTGCAGAATCAGCGCGATGGCGTCGAAGTCTTCGGTATCAAACGGTCGGTAGAGAACCCGCGAGACCATGGTGCCTCTTTCTTTTGCGGATGCATATCGAGCACAGTTCTACCACGCCATTGGCATCAAATTATGGTGCCCCTGTGTTCCATGAACTCACCGTGCCCATCCCCTCCGCGTGCAAACTTTTTCTGCACATGCGCCCGTTGCGGGATGCATCGATGCGCTCGATGCGCTACATTAAATCAGTATTTTCAATGCCGCTGCGCGAGCGCTGCAGATCGACGTATCACCGACTCACAGAGCACGGCGGCGTACCAGACAGGAGGACTGCATGGGATCTGATGTGAAGATCGCACGCGCGTTGATCTCGGTTACCGATAAGACGGGCGTCGTCGATTTCGCACGGACGCTGGTCGATGACTTTGGCGTCGAGATCATCTCTACGGGCGGCACGGCTCGTGCCATAGAGGACGCGGGCGTTCCCGTAACCCCCATCGAGGAGTTCACGGGCTATCCCGAGATGATGGACGGCCGCGTTAAGACCCTGCACCCCAAGGTTCACGGCGCGCTGCTGGCCCGCCGCGATTCCGAGCAGCACATGCAGGAGGCGGCACAGCACGGCATTAAGCTGATCGACCTGGTCGTCGTCAACCTGTACGAGTTCGAGAAGACCGTCGCCAACCCCGAGGTCACCTTCGCGGATGCCATCGAGCACATCGACATCGGCGGTCCCTCCATGCTGCGCTCTGCCGCCAAGAACGCCGCGAGCGTTACCGTCATCTCCGACCCGGCCGACTATGATGCCGTCCTGGCTGAGATGCGCGAGACCGGTGGCTGCACCACGCTTTCCACCCGTCGTCGCCTGCAGGTGAAGGTCTACCAGACCACCGCCGCCTACGACACGGCTATCTCCCGTTGGCTTGCCGCCCAGGCAAGCGACGTGGCGGACACCTCTGCCAAGCTCGAGATCTCGCTGGAGAAGGTCGACGACCTGCGCTATGGCGAGAACCCGCAGCAAAAGGCCACGGTCTATCGCTTTGCCGAGGGCTGCGAGAATACCGCGAGCTCGCAGTTCCCGCTCGTGGGCTCCGAGCAGATCCAGGGCAAGCCGCTCAGCTACAACAACTATCTGGATGCCGACGCCGCTTGGAACCTGGTCCGCGAGTTCGACGAGCCGGCCTGCGTGATCCTCAAGCATCAGAACCCCTGCGGCTCCGCCGTGGCCGAGGACATCACGGCCGCTTACGACCGCGCCTTCGCCTGCGATCCCAAGAGCGCCTTCGGCGGCATCATCGCCTGCAACCGCGAGGTTCCCTATGAGCTGGTTGAGCACTTTGCCGATCAGAACAAGCAGTTCGTCGAGGTTATCATCGCTCCGAGCTACACTGCCGAGGCGCTCGAGCGCATGGCCAAGCGCCCCAACCTGCGCGTGCTGGCCACCGGCGGCGTGGACCACGGCGCCCAGGTGGAGCTGCGCTCCGTCGACGGCGGCATGCTGGTGCAGGAAGTCGACCACGTGACCGAGGACCCCGCGACCTTCACGTTCCCCACCGACCGCAAGCCCACCGACGCCGAGATGGCCGAGCTCGAGTTTGCCTGGAAGGTCTGCAAGGGCGTCAAGTCCAACGCCATCCTGGTTTCCAAGGGTAAGGCCGGCATTGGCATGGGCCCGGGTCAGCCCAACCGCGTTGACTCTGCGCTGCTTGCCTGCGAGCGCGCCGAGGACTTCTGCGAGCGCGAGGGCGTGGAGAAGGGCGGCTTTGCCTGTGCAAGCGACGCGTTCTTCCCGTTCCGCGACAACGTCGACGTGCTTGCCGCGCACGGCGTGACCTGCATCATCCAGCCCGGCGGCTCCAAGCGCGACGACGAGAGCGTCCAGGCCTGCAATGAGCATGGCATTGCGATGGTCTTCACGGGGGCCCGCCACTTCCGCCACTAAGTAGGGAGGTGGCGCTGCGGCTTGCCCAGCCACCGCACCTTGCCGTTCATTCGTCGCTCGCGTACCCAAGTACGCGTCGCTCCTCTTTCACGGCAATCTGCGGCACCTGGACAACCCTCGCCGACCTGTTAGGTTGACTGGGGAGGATGGGATGTTATCTCGTCCCTTGGACTGGCCTCGCTTCTAAAATAATCTCTGCAAAAGACGGCTGCTCCGTTTGGAGGGCCGTCTTTTTGGTATAAGAGGACGGAATGACTAACACGAAAGGTATGACCATGCCCCAGATTGATGATGCCGAGCTGTTTGGCAATGCCGAGGATCAGCGTGCGTACGAGGACTTTTGCGCCAATCAGGAGGCGGTCGAGAAGTTCACGCTCGACAAGCCCGCGCTTGTCTGCCGTTGGCGCATGTCCAACAAAAAGGTGCCCATGCTCAACCGCCACATCCGCGCACTGTCCGAGCGCCTGGTGCAGGGCGAGCCGCTTACCCATAACATGCTCAGCTGGGCCAAACAGCACGTTGAGTGGTCGCTTGCCGAGGGCGATTACACCGCACATGACGGCGTGCTCATGCTGGTGATCGACGTCAACGGCAACGCCGCCATGACGGTGGGGGAGTACGAGCCGCTCGCCGATACGTCGGCCAAGGCGCTGCGTGCCCGTTCCGCCGAGGCTCGCTCCGAGGCCGACGAGACCGGCGTGGCGCCCGAGCTGCTCGCTGCCGTCAACAACGGCGAGCTCGCCTTTGTGGCGCCGGCGGACGAGTGCCTGTGCGGCACGGCGACGCTCATTGAGCAGCTGGCCCAGACCAAGGGCATTCCGGTCACGCGCGTAGATATTCCCGCGCAGCTTAAGGGCGCGCTGTTCCTGGTGAGCGACGAGCACGGCGTGGTCCCCGCAACCGAGACGGACGCCGCCGAGGCCGACGCCGCCACGGTCGCCTTCTTCTCCGAAGGCTACGAAAAGCTCCGCGCCCGCCGCTCCTAACCTCAAGGCGGGGCGGGCTTACTGAAGCGAGCGAGCGCGTACGATGGCGTAGGCGAGCGACAGCTGCTCCATCTCCGGGGCGCATTTGTAGCTCAGCCCGGTGAGAGCTGTCACCTTATCGAGGCGATATCGAATCGTGTTCGGGTGCTGGCTGGTCTGCTTGGCGGTTTGCTCGATACGTCGGTCGTTCTCGATGAATGCGGCGAGCGTGGATTCCAGTTCGCTGCCATGCTCGCTGTCGTGCTCGCGTATCGGCGAGAGAATCGCCTCCGAGAACGACCGCATCTCCGGGGTTTCCGCAAAAGGCATCACGGTTCTCAGGATGCCGAGCTGCGCATAACGGATGGGGCCCTCGGCTCGTTGACAAGATAGGCGCTGTGCGTAAATCGCCTGCGAGATCGCCTGCGCCACCGCCTCGTCTCCAAACAGAATATCGCTGATGCCGAGCCCTTCCGCTCCGCCGTCGATACCGCTAGTCTCGATGAGCTCCGTGAGCGCCTGCACGATTCGCTCCACATCGAGCGCCTGCTCCGAGTCGCTTGTCGCTACGAATAACAAACCACCGTCATAGGGTGCCAGCATGTTGTGGCATCCGGCGAGGGTCGATTTTGCACAGAGACGTTCGATTTGCAAAAACGTACGCGGGTCGAGGGGCTCTGCAAACGATGCGAACAGGGCGACTGCTTCGTCCAGAAATGACGGGTTGAGGCCTCGGATGCGTCGGCAGATGGACTCAGGCGATACATCTGTCCTTAGGGCATCGATCTCGCGCTGCGCGAAGTCGATGGACGCGAGCTGCTCGATATGCCGTTTGACCTCATAGATGACGCCGTCAAAGAACAGTGAGTCGTCGGTCGTGAGAAAGACCGGGTAGTGCCGCGCGTTGGCGTAGCGGATGGCTTGGTCGGGAATCGGGATGTGCAGGACGTTTTTGATGATAAGACCGCTCGTTCCCTTGGCGACGAGGTATTTCACGGCTTCAGTGATGAGGTACGGGTCGTCCTTCGCATAGAGGAAGGTGCTAAGGACGATCTCGTCTGAGCTGAAGTTGACGCGCTGGTACTTGTTCTTGAGGCCAGGCATGAGTTCATAATCGAGGATCCCGACGCCGGAGACGGCACGCGAGACGCCATCGCTGCCGGCGATTAGACGAACCGACCCCTCATATTCCCGTGAGAAGTCCGAGATGGTGTATAGCATCAACATCACCTTGTAAATCACTACAATTAGTACAGGTATAAATAGGATAATCGCACATCCGTATGCCGTTGATGCAAGAAATAATTCAAATACCTGCTGATAGAACGAAAAATCAGATTGAGAATCGTTGTAGATTCCAACAAGAAATGATCCTTGGCGGCATCATTGCTAAACCGTACAGTGAAGCAACGTAAAGCTTTCGCTGAAAGGAGCGATGATGGGGCAGATGGTGGTGCTTTCGGCCGAGGAAGTTTTCAAGGTGCTGACGATCGAGGATGCAATCGCTGCCGTGGAGGAGGCATATCGCCAGAAGGCAACGGGCAAGGGTGTTGCGTGGCCGATGGTATATGAGCAGTTCGAACCCGGCGTGGCCGATATGGATATCCGCTCGGGCGAGTTGGCGGGAAGCGGTCTCTTCGGCCTCAAACTCACTGCTTGGTTCTCTCAGAATCCCAAAAAGGGGCTGCCCGAGATCTTTGGCACCACGCTGCTGTGCGACAACGCGACGGGCGAGCCGCTGGCGCTGCTTAATGCCTCCGCCGTCACTGGGCTTCGCACCGGTGCCGCCGCTGCGCTCGGTGCCAAGTGGCTGGCTCGGGAGGATGCGTCCAAACTGCTTGTTGCGGGTGCCGGCCATATGAGCACCTATATGGTGGCGGGCGTGCTCGCCGCCTGTCCCAAAGTGAGCGAGGTCAAGGTGTGGGAGCCGGTTTCCGATGCCGCGCCCGAGGCCCGCGTCGAGCGCATGCGTGACGAGGTCGCCCATATCTTGGGCGCCTGCGAGCATGCTCGCGAGGCATCCACCTATTCCATCGAGGCGACGGCCGACGGCCAAGGTGCCGCGGCAGAGGCCGACATCATCGTGACGATCACGCCGGCGACCAAGCCCATCATCCCCGATGCATGGGTGCGCCCCGGTACGCATATCTCCTGCGTCGGTGCCGACATGCCCGGCAAGCAGGAGCTCGCCTCGGCGCTTGTCGCCCGCGCCGCTGTTTACGTCGACGACCGCGAGCAATCGGTCGCGTCCGGTGAGCTGGAGATTCCGGTTGCCGAGGGTGCCATCGCGCCCGAGAACATCAAAGCGGAGCTCGGCGAAGTCATCGCCGGCACGGCCACGGGGCGTTCGGATGACGAGCAGGTGACGGTGTTCGATACGTCGGGCATTGCCGTTCAGGACCTTTCGGCATCGAAAATTGCCTACGACCGCGCCGTCGAGGCGGGGCTGGGCACCGTGGTGGAACTGTAAGAAAGCCAAGGAAAGGAAACGACAATGCAGATTAAGGATTTCGCCGTCGAGCAGTGGATGAACGAGTGGGAGACCAAGTGCACCCACAACGTTGCGGAGACGTGCGTCTACTCCCTCACGCTCGATCAGCTGTTCGAGCTTACGAACACCGACAAGAAGGTGTGGCTCGATAGCCTGTGCTCGCGCCGATTCACCTACGGAGACATCGAGGGGCAGCCCGGCTTCCTCGAGGGGGTCGCGCGTCTCTATAAGACGGTCGAGCCCGGGCATATCGTGCCCACGCACGGTGCGACCGGTGCCAACTCCCTGGTTATTTCCACGCTTGTCGAACCGGGCGATCACGTAGTCTCCGTCAAGCCCACCTACCAGCAGCTTTACTCGATTCCCGAGATGTGCGGTGCGAAGGTCGATATCCTTCAGCTCGATCGCAAGAACGGCTACCACGTCGACGTTGACGCGCTTGATGCCCTGGTGACCGACGATACCAAGCTCATCTGCATCAATAACCCGGACAACCCCACGGGCGCCCTGCTCGACACCGATACGCTCAAGGCGATTGTCGAGGTTGCGCGCAAACACGACGCGTGGGTGCTCTGCGACGAGGTCTACCGTCTGCTTACTCAGACGGATGAGTACTGCGAGTCCGTGATCGACCTGTACGACAAGGCCGTCGTCACCGCATCCATGTCCAAGGTCTGGTCGTTCGCCGGCCTGCGTCTGGGCTGGGCGGTCACCAAGAGCCCGGAACTTCGTCGCGCGCTGCTCTCGCATCGCGACTACAACCTGATTTCCGCCGGCATATTCAGCGAGACGGTGGCGGAGCTGATTCTGGGCAACGCTTCCGTGATCCTTGAGCGCAGCCGTCGCATCGTCCGTCAGAACCTTGCTGTTCTGGAGAAGTGGGTCGAGAGCGAGCCGCACCTGTCGTTTGTCAAGCCCGAGGCGGGTACCACCGCGCTCGTGTATTACGATTACGACATCGACTCCAGGACGTTCTGCATCGACATGATTAAGAAGTCCGGCGCGCTCGTCACCCCGGGCGATTGCTTCGAGGAGCCCAAGAGCATGCGCATCGGCTATGCATATTCCGATAACACCGACGACCTGCAGAAGGGTCTGGATGCCATCTCTGCGTACATGCGTACGCTCGAGTAGAGGCTCGAGGGCGAAGTGATGGGGTCGATCGGTTTAGGACCGAGGCCCCCTATTTTTTCTCAAGGCTACCGAACACTTTTGTCATATTAGGTGCCCACGGGGTCGCATCGCTGCGACCCCGTGGGCATAATGGTGTGGAAGGTGCAAGTTACGCGAAATGGGAGGACACATGGCGCTGATTTATGTCGTTGAGGACGACGAGCCCATTCGTCGTGAGCTTGTCGACATCCTTGCCCGCGCCGGGTTTGAAATCGAGGCCTGCGAATCGTTTGAGCATGTCTCGCGCGATATTCTCGCCGCCGCGCCCGACCTGGTGCTGCTCGACCTCACGCTCCCTGTCAAAGACGGCCAGCACATCTGCCATGAGGTTCGTCGCGAATCCGAGGTCCCCATTATCGTTCTCACGTCGCGCACGACCGAGATCGACGAGGTCATGGCCATGACGCTCGGCGCGGATGACTTTGTTCCCAAGCCCTACAGCGCGCGCGTGCTCGTGGCGCGCATCAACGCACTGCTGCGTCGCACCGCGGCGGCAGGCGAGCGCAGCACACTTGTCCACAAGGGGCTGGAGCTCGACCTCGCCCGCTCCATGGTCACCAACACGCAAACCGGCACTAGCACCGAGCTCACCAAAAACGAGCTGCGTATCCTCTCGCTGTTTCTGAGCCGCGCGGGCAAGATCGTTTCGCGCTCAGCCATCATGCAGGACCTGTGGGACTCCGATGCCTTCGTGGACGACAATACGCTCACCGTCAACATCAACCGCCTGCGCACCACGCTCGAAAAAATCGGCATCAAGGGGTATTTGACGACGCATCGCGGCCAGGGCTATTCGGTCTAGGGGCCGGCTATGTCATTTGCCAAATTTTTCAAAGATGCGCTGCTCCCCGTCGCCGTGTGGACGTGCGGCGTGCTGCTGAGCTGCTTTGTGCTGACGGTCGCCGGTGCTTCGACATCTATTGTGGTCGTGGCGGTCGGCGTTTCCTTTATCTTTGGTATGCTCGGCATCGTGGTCGAGTACGCGCGTCGCCGCCGTTTTCTGCGTCAGCTGGAGCGCGCGGCCGAGGAGCTCGAGAGCCCCGCATGGGTGCAGGAGATGGTGCAATGCCCGACCTATGCCGAGGGCGAGCTCGAGTACGAGGTCTTGCGCCGGGTGGGCAAAGCCGCTTGCGACGAGGTTGCCGAAGGCCGGCGTCAGACCGATGACTATCGCGACTATATCGAGAGCTGGGTCCACGAGGCCAAGCTGCCCCTGGCGGCGGCCCACCTAATTTTGGAAAACCTGGATGGCAGCGAAGACGACCTGTCTCGTGTGGATGACCTGGGTCGCGAGCTGGCTCGCGTGGAACGCTATATCGACCAGGCGCTGTACTACGCGCGCTCGGAAGTCGTGGAGCGCGACTACCTGATTCGCCGCTGGGATCTCAAGACCTTGGTGACGGGCGCGATTAAGGCCAACGCGCGCGAGCTCATTGCGGCGCACGTGGCCCCGGTGTGCGAGAACCTCGACTTCGAGGTTTTTACCGACGAGAAGTGGCTTGAGTTCATTCTGGGCCAGCTCATTCAGAACAGCATTAAATATGCGCGCGAGGACGGCGCAAAGATCGTGTTTTCGGGCGCGTTGCTGGACGAGGGCCTGGCGAGCGAACGCATCGAGCTCACCGTCGCGGACAACGGCTGCGGCGTGAGCGCGGCCGACCTGCCGCGCGTGTTCGAGAAGGGCTTTACCGGCGACAACGGCCGCACCACCAAGCGCGCAACGGGCATCGGCCTATACCTGGTGGCGCGCCTGTGCTCCAAGATGGGCATCGACGTCACCGCGGCATCCGATTCCGGCGAAGGCTTTGTCGTAACATTCGCGTTTTCAACGAATAAGTTTCAATATTTCGAGTAACGCACGCGGCAGACGTCCGCCCAAACAAAACGTGCCGCCCCAAACG
>CABUUE010000051.1 GCA_902494685.1 uncultured Collinsella sp. | reverse complement strand
ACGGTATCAATCTCAGAATTCCCAGATCCCCAGAACAAATTCTTTGCAAGCTCCTCAATCGCAGCCGCCTCAGTTCGCTGGCTAATTCCAATAGCCAAGGTATGAGCGTTAATGTTAAGCACATCACCGCCCTCGATATGCCAGGGCTTCTTATGGTCGTACCAAATCGGAGTCCCTGCATAATCGGGATGGTATTTGAAAATCGCTTCATAGAAGGGCACTTCACGATCTCGCTGTTTCCAATACATATGGTGAAGCAGAACGCCTTTGCCCACGGAAGCAAGAGGATCGCGAGAGAAATATGAACTCGGAAGAGGCTTCAACACCAAATCATCGGGCTTCGCATCCTCATTATCCATCATACTAAGCGTAGTCGAAACGCGAGGCAGCTCAAGGTCACGATAACGATACCCCCCCATAGCCTCAAGTACAAACTGATACGAATCTGAAATAGCGTCGAGCTTTTCACGAACAGCCTGCTCAAGCATAGGATTGACAATCCCGCTCTCAGCCATAAATGTATCGGTAAACTCAGCGCGAGCCGAGGGGCATGCATCCAGCGCTTCAGCAACGAGTTTCTCCATATAGAGAACCTCAACACCTTCGCTCCTTAGAAGATCCGCAAAGGCATCATGCTCCTTTTGAGCCACATCAAGATAGAAACAGTCGTGAATCCAGACATCCTCGAACTCTTCTGCCTTTACGTTCACAAGGTCACGACCGGGGCGGTGAAGCACAACTTTTTTGAGCTTACCAATCTCGCTGTGTACATTCAGTCCTTTAGACATTCCTGTTACTCCATTTCAGCCATGAAACCTACAGGGCAATAAGTCCCGAGATTGCTACGAATACGATATTGATGAGCGACACGACCAAGAAGAATTTCCAAACGGTCTTCCACCACTGGCCAAGCTTGATCTTGCACACGCCCAAACCCGCTACAAGAATGGCGCTAGTAGGACAGATCAAAGACATCGTCGCGCTACCCATGGAGAGAGCCCACACGGCAGCCTCGGGATTAAGGCCCATGAGTTCGGTCAAAGGTCCAAAAATGGGAGCGGTCAGTGCTGCAAGGCCAGATGAGCTGGGAACCAGAATCGCCAGGAGGTTCTCAACCGCATAAAGAAGCGTAGTAAAGAGAACCGCCGGGATGCCGCCCAGACCAGTGGCGAGCGCATTGAGGATGGTATCGATGATCATGCCGTCAGAGGCAATGACAAGGATGCCACGCGCAAGTCCAACGACAATTGCCGAGAAAGCAAAGTCAGCGATACCCGCAACAAATTCCTGAGCGATGACATCCTGACTAAAGCCCGCAATAACACCAGCCAACAGGCCCATGGCCAAAAAGACCGCAGAAATCTCGTTCATATACCAGCCCTGGGTCACAAGTCCCCAGATGATAAGGCACATTCCAGCGATAAATACCGCAAGCACGCCTTTTTGACGACCCGTAAATTCCGCGTCAAGGGCAGATTCATCGGCAGCGAACTCGACTTTCTTGGCGATATCATCCTCAAATGTGATCGATGACCCAGGGTTCTTCTTTACCCTTCGTGCATAGAGGACAACCCAAGTAATTGCAACGGCGGTCAAAACAACCCAGGCAATCATACGCAGCCACAGCTGGGGGTTGCCCTGAATACCAAGAATACCTTGCGCAATGAGAACATTAAACGGATTAATTGTTGAGGCGATGTAGCCCGTGCGCGCTCCAACGAACACGACCATGAACGCCGTCATCGAGTCGAAGCCCATAGCCATCATAATTGGCATGAAGATCGCAAAGAACGGGAGAGTTTCTTCCGCCATGCCAAAGCTCGTTCCGCCCAATGCAAAGAGAACCATCGCAATAGGAATAATTAGAATGTCTTTGTTCTTAAAGCGGCGAACGACACGACCCATTCCGCTCGTGATAGCGCCCGTTTTAGTAATAACCTGGAACGAACCGCCCACAATCAAGATGAATGCAACGACCTCAATTGCCTCTTGTATACCGCGCGTTGGAGCCTGAAGAACATCGAAGACGCCTTGTCTGAGATCTACTTCATCCCCGGTTTCCTCGTCAATATATGTCTTTTCACTCTGCTCATACGTACCTGCGACAGTGACTTCACGACCGTTCACCTCCTGACGCTGATAGGACCCAGAGGGAACAATCCACGTGAGAACAGCGAAGATGACCATAAGTGCAAAGATGATCGCATATACATGCGGGACCTTGAACTGCTTGATGCCTTTCGAACTTTCCGCTGCCATATCTCCTCCTTCATTCCTTTTCCCATCTATCCAGCTGGCACAATAAATGTATGAGGTTGTTCAGCGGTGGTCGGCCAACCATCGCCATCGTGTCGCTTTTCACCTATGAACGGCAGCTAAAGTGACGTTATTAATCAATCTGATATTTAAAATTGATGTTATTTGTCAATTACATACGTCTTTTAACTTTTCCGCAACACAACAAGGAACCTGCCTTAGCCTTATATAAAAACCAGCAGGACAGGAGACAGACATGCAAGGCATACACATAACAAATGAAATCGGTCATTTAAAAGCCGTACTTGTCCATCGACCAGGAGCTGAAACACAAAACTACCCTGATGCCGACTTCAGCCAAGT
This sequence comes from uncultured Collinsella sp., assembly GCA_902494685.1. Taxonomy (GTDB): domain Bacteria; phylum Actinomycetota; class Coriobacteriia; order Coriobacteriales; family Coriobacteriaceae; genus Collinsella. Next base: position 6,593 of record CABUUE010000051.1, on the reverse strand, counting down.
TTTCTCCCTGCGAAAATGGAGCGGTCGTTTTGACCTCGACAAAGCAATGTATGAGCACGATTCCATGGTTCAATTGCTTGAGAAGCATGGCGTAGAAACCATTGAAATTAGGGACCTTCTCGAAGACTCACTTGAAACTGAGCCCCAATCACTTAAATATTTTATTGATGACTACCTCCGTTGCAGCGGGGCAACAGGCAGAGAGTTCCTCGAGACAATAACCCAGTTGTTTGAGAACGCTAAGAACACCCAGGAATTGGTGAATATAGTACTTAACGGCATTCGCTTTGGAGACACTGAGCTATGTTCAAACCAGTCGGAAACACTACGGGCGCTCGTGCACGAGCAATTTGATCCCGCCTCGCTCTTGGTCAATCCCCTCAACACGCTTTTTTTCACTCGTGATCCCGCTGTGGTAGTCGGAGACGGCATCATCTTAAATCATATGTATTGGCCTGAGCGTGATCGTGAGGTCGCCTTATACCGGCAGATATTCACCCACCACAAGATCATGGGAGAAACTCCAGTATGTGATTTGAACAGGAGTAGCTACCATATCGAAGGCGGAGACATTATTGTTATCAGTGCTAAGACAATATTAGTTGGAATCTCTGACCGAACTGAACCCGCCGCCGTCGAGTCACTTGCCAAAGAGCTCCTGACCTCAAATAAATTCCAAACCACCGAGCTAATTGCGATTCGAGTCCCCTCTGACGGGCTGCGTATCCACCTCGATACGTTCATAAGTAGAATTGATCACGACGCGTTCCTCATCGATCGTGAGATATGCAATGCCGTTGATGCATACAGCATTCAACTAAAACGATCCGGAAAGGGCCTTACGATCACTCCTATCGATCGCACGATTCCGGAAATACTCTCTGCAGCCTGTTGCGAACCAATAAAAGTAATTGACTGCGGAGGCGGGAATCAAACCGCCTACGAAAGAGAACGCCGGAACAACGCAACGTCTATCCTTGCGCTCTCGCCAGGAAAACTATGCGTATATGAAGAAAACGTTTGGACCAACGAAGCGCTTGAGAAAGCAGGAATGGAATTATTCCCGCTATCCATTGACGAGCTCACCAAAGGCTATGGTGGCACAAACTGTCTATGCCTCCCTCTGTGGCGAGAGGATCTATAGCCATGGGCTTCGGGGCAAATATTCGTAAACTCCGCACCATGGAGCATCTTGGTCAGGCGCAACTTGCAGAGATGTTGGGGGTATCTAAAGAGACCGTTTGTCGTTGGGAAAAAAGTCGGTATGCCCCCCGTGAGCGCTATATTGAAAAGTTACAAGCGCTCTTCGGTTGCACCCGCGATGAACTTGTTGGCGAGGAAAACGGTTTGGCCGTAAAGCTCGCAAATAAAAGAATCGTCACCGACGAAGACCCTGCTATCCACGAAATGGAGGGTGCATTTCCCGTCATCGATATCGAATCGCAAAAGCGCCGCATCACGCACGGCCAACAAAATGCTTGCGCACCTGTAGACGTAGCCAAACGTCATCCACATAGCGTTTTCGTTAAAATCAAAGGCGACGAAATGTCCCGCATTTACCCTCCCGGCAGCTTACTACTTGTCGATACCACCGCAAAGCCTTGGAACGGCTGTGCTGTATTGGCGCTCGCAGACGGTAAAACACCGGTAATTAGGCGATTTGCAGAAGGAAACGACATGATTGTGCTGTCGTCCCATTCATATGCAACAGCAAGTCCGGATCTGATGTTTAACAAACGGAGGATTAGAATCATAGGAGTCGTCGTTTGGTATCAAGCGAGCCACGATCACACGCTTAATTAAATCGACTTTCCCAAAAACGACCGTACCGCACAGACAGCTCAAAGTCCCAGCCCAAATGAACTACTTTTTGGCGGCTTTGCGCTCGTCGCGGATGCGGGCGCGGTCCATGGCCGCCTCGACAGCCGAGAAGCGGCAACCACAGTAGTTCTGCCGATACATGCCCAGCTCGCGCGAACGGCGTGTCGCCTCGGGGTAATACGGACGAAAATCGCGAATCACCGGAGTGAGACCGCGGGCGGCAGCCAGACGCTCCAACACATCATTGCAGGTTTCGAACAACTGATACGGCGAGACGGCGAGCGTCGTACCCACAAACTCAAACCCACGCTCCTGGGCCACGCGGCACGCCTCAGCCAAGCGCAGGGCATAGCACGCACGACAGCGACGGGGCCGATCGGCACCCAGCGGTGCCACGCCGGTCTCCCAGCGATCGCGGTCCTCCCCTGCCTCGATGAGCTCGATGTCGCCATCGGCACACCACCGGCGCAGCTCGTCCAAGCGGCGCTGCCATTCATCGCGCGGTTGAATATTGGGGTTGGTCCAGCAAATCGTGGGCTCAAACCCCTCCTCGCGCAGCAGGCGAACCGGCTCAAGCGAGCATGGTGCACAGCACGCATGCAGCAACAACGACTTCATCGACATCTCCTCACCCAAAAAAGCGCACGCCAAAGGACGTATCCTCGCAGGCGACAATGCGGCGGTCGCGCAAAATGGTCCGCACGTAATACCAGTCGCCTACACAGCCCGACAAATGCAAGCCGGCAGCCAGATAGCACAGCAGCGGATAGCCCGAAAACGCAAACCCCAGGGCAAGCGTTGTCGTCACAACAACCGTCGGCGCCAGGCAAACCGCCATGTACCGCCGGTGCGAATACACAACGCCTTCGGCGCAGGCATAGATCATCGCCGTCTCGCGATTCGCCCCAAAGGTCACCTTCGCGCCCGCAGGCGCCAGCAGCTTAAAGAACACCGCGTGCACCAGCTCGTGCACGGCGAACGACGTCATTGAGATCGCAGCCAAGCCGACTATCCAGCCCACGACAGCCATCCAGCCGCCCGCGTCAGCCGCATCCAAGTCTGCAGGCCCGCCCAGCAGCATAAACACCGGCACTAGGCACACGGCAAACACGCCGACTACGACCATCCCCCACACGAAGCAAGCGTGCAGAAAATCCTCGTCTTCAAACGCATGTATGTTGGAAATCTCATTCATAGCATCTTAGGATAGCGCCCCTGCCACGTACCCGTCCGCATGTGCGATAATGTCGAACGATATGCACGAATTGACCACCGCGCCGCCGAGCCCCACGCCCGACTGCGTTCTCAACATATGCGAAGGAGTCCCATGGCATCCAAATACTCCATGAACGACCGTCCCAGCTGGCCTCGCCGCGCCATCGTTACCGCCGGCGAGCCCTATGGCAACAAGGGCCTTCACTTTGGCCACGTTGGCGGCGTCTTTGTCCCTGCCGACTTCTTCGCCCGCTTCCTGCGCGACCGTCTGGGCCGCGAGAACGTCATCTTCACCTCGGGCACCGACTGCTACGGCTCGCCCATCATGGAGAGCTACCGCAAGCTCAAGGAGAACGAGGGCTACGACAAGTCCATTAGCGAGTACGTCGAGTCCAACCACTCCCGCCAAGCAGCGACCCTCAACAACTACAACATCAGCTGCGACATCTACGGCGGCTCGGGCCTTGAGCCGGCTGCGCAGATTCACAACGAGGTAACCGCCGAGATTATCAAGCGCCTGTACGAGCAGGGCACCATCTCCAAGCGCTCCACGCTGCAGTTCTACGATGCCAAGGCCGGCACGTTCCTCAACGGCCGCCAGGTGATCGGCCGCTGCCCCATCCAGGGCTGCAAGTCCGAGAAGGCTTATGCCGACGAGTGCGACCTGGGTCACCAGTTTGAGCCCGAGGAGCTCATCGCGCCCAAGAGCCAGCTCACCGGCGAGGTGCCCGAGCTGCGCCCGGTAGACAACCTCTACTTCGACCTGCCGGCCTACCTCGACTTTATGAAGACCTATACCGCCAAGCTCGCCCAAAACCCGCAGGTTCGCTCCGTGGTCTCCAAGACCATGGAGGAGTGGCTGCTGCCGGCGCAGCTCTATATTCAGAACAAGTTCCGCGAGGCCTTCGATGCCGTCGAGGATCAGCTTCCTGAGCACACCGTGCTGGAGCCCGAGGGCAACAAGAGCAGCTTTACCGTCACCTTCCCCAGCTGGAAGGAGCGCGACGACGCCCACGCGGTGCTCGCCAACGGCGGCGTGCGCTTCCGCAGCGGCAAGGCACTCGTGCCCTTCCGCATCACCGGCAACATCGACTGGGGCGTTCCGGTGCCCGAGGTCGACGGCGTGAACGACGTCACCTGCTGGTGCTGGCCCGAGAGCCTGTGGGCGCCCATCAGCTACACCCGCACCGTGCTTGCACGCGATGCCAAGGCCGCCGGCGTGACCGAGGGCGTCGCCGCCCAGGATGCCGCCCTCATGGGCGAGCCCGCCGCCGATTCCACGCAGGTCCCCGCGCCCACCTACCAGCACAGCTCGCTCGACTGGCGCGACTGGTGGTGCTCTGACGACGCTCAGATTTACCAGTTCATCGGTCAGGACAACATCTATTTCTACTGCATCGCGCAGACCGCCATGTGGGAGGCCCTGGGCTGGGACCTCACGCAGAGCACTGTCAGCGCCTGCTACCACCTGCTCTACATGGGCAAAAAGGCCAGCTCGTCCTCGCAGACGCCTCCCCCGCCGGCAGACGACCTGCTCAACCACTACACCTGCGAGCAGATGCGCGCGCATTGGCTGTCGCTCGGCCTGTCCGAGAAGCCGGTAAGCTTTAGCCCTAAGGCATACGACACGCGTGTGACCGGCAAGGACAAGGACGGCAACGAGGTGCGCGCCTGCGACGACAAGCGCGTCATCGATCCGGCCCTTAAGGAGAGCGCGCTGCTGACCGGCGTGTTCAACCGCCTGGCCCGCAGCTGCTTCTACGGCGTCGCCGTCAAGGAGGGCGACGAGAGCCCCTATCGCAACGGTTGTATTCCGGCCGGCGCTGCCTCTGCCGCCGTGGTCGAGGCTGCCGAGCAGGCCGCCCTTGCCTTTGAGCAGGCCATGTACAAGTTCGAGACGCACCGCGCGCTCGCCGTGTGCGACGACTACCTGCGCGCCGCCAACAAGCGCTGGAGCGATGCCTCCAAGGCCGCCAACAAGCTCGAGGGTAACGAGGCAAACGCCGCGATGACGCAGGCCCTCATCGACGCCTTTACCGAGCTGCGCGTGGCGACCGTCCTGATGCACGGCATCGTCCCGGCCGGCTGCGAGCTCATCTGCGAGTACTTCGACGTCGATCCGGTCGCCTTCTTTAGCTGGGACAACATCTTTGCCTCCACGGACGAGTTTGTGGAGAGCCTGGGCGAGAAGCCCGGCGAGCACCGCGTGAAGCCGCTGCCCCCGCGCTTCGACTTCTTCAGCAAGCACGAGAGCCAGTACTAGGCAACCGCAACGCGCCCGGGAATGATTATTCTGGGACGGGGATTAAAAAATCATTCCCGGGCGCCGCAAAGTAGTCTTTCTGGGACGGGGATTAAATGATTTTTTAATCCCCGTCCCAGAATAATCATTTAGGTGGAAGGAAAGACGGATGTCCAAGCCGCGTCGTCGTAAGCAAAAAAAGCAGGTTAAGCCCGAGCTCAAGCTCAGGCAGTTTGCTGCTACCGAACTTTCCGACCAGCTTGCCGCCCTTCCCTGCGCCGCCGACCTGCCGCGCTTTATGGTCGACACGGTCGCCGGCGCCTATGCCCCCACCGATGCCGAGCTCATGATCGAGGGCTTCGGCGCCGCTGCCACACGCCCGGTCACGCTACGCGCCAACACGCTCAAGGCAACCGCCGAGGACATCGCCGCCGCGCTCGACGCAGCTGCCATCGCCCACCGCCCCGTCGCATGGTACCCGGACGCCTTTATCCTGCCCGAGGCCCAGGTTTCCGATCTGTGGGATCTCGACATCTATCGCGACGGCAAGATCTATCTGCAGAGCCTGTCGTCCATGATGCCGCCGTTGGTCCTGGGCGCCCAGGCAGGCGAGGACATCCTGGACATGTGCGCAGCCCCTGGCGGCAAGACGACGCAGATCGCCGCCCTCACGCAGGGACAGGCGCACCTTACCGCCTGCGAGATGAGCATTCCCCGTGCCGAAAAGCTCGAGGCCAACTTGGGCCGCCAGGGCGCCAAAAACGTGCCCGTCATGCGCATTGACGCACGCGAGCTTGACGAGTTCTTCCGCTTTGACCGTATTCTGCTCGACGCCCCCTGCACCGGCACGGGCACCGTCATCAGCGGCAACGAGAAAAGCCTGCGCGGCCTGACCGAGCAGTTGCTGAGCAAGTGCGCCCGCTCGCAGCGAGCACTTCTGGACCGCGCCATGGGAGCCCTCAAACCGGGCGGCACGCTCGTCTATTCGACTTGTTCGATCTTGCCGCAGGAAAACGAGGACGCCCTGCAAGAGGCCCTCGACAAGCATATGGACTGCGAGCTCATCCCCCTCGACGGCACGCCAAGCGAAAGTGAAGCACGCCGCGCCCAGGAAGCTGGTGAGGAGCCGCGCATCGAGTCCAACGCCCTGACTGAGGCCATTGCCGCGGGTCAGGTATCGGCCATCGCCAACGGCCTGCCCGGCACGCTCACCATTCCGCCTAGCCGCGACTTTGAGGGCTTCTACATTGCCCTGATCCGAAAACGCAGCTAGCGCACGGATCCAAAACTCAACAAGCTATCTCTGTGCGCGTTT
>CABUUE010000050.1 GCA_902494685.1 uncultured Collinsella sp. | reverse complement strand
GCCTGCATCATTGCCGTCGAGACGAACAGGCTTACCGTCGAGCGCACGCCAAGCGGCGGCTTCGAGTTCGATGGCGGGCTCGCCCTCGTAGGTTGCCTTGTCGCAGATGCCCAGAATTGCCGCCGCGGCATCAAAGAGACGCCCCATGCTGCTGGTACGCGGGCTGTTGATGCCGCGCTCGATCATGGTGGCTGTCACGCTGCGCGTTTGCTCGTCGAGGCCGTCCAAAAGCCGAGCGGCACCCGGGTGTTCAAGCAGGCCGAGCTCGCTCAGCAGGGCAAAGGCATTACGCCGGGAATCGCGCACGGATGCGGCACCGCCTGGCAGCGCCCAGGTGCGCAGGTGCGCGGCGCGTTCAAAATCGGCAAGGCCGGCAACAAGAAACTCGCCGCCCCAAATGGTCCCATCGGTGCCGGCGCCGGTGCCGTCAAAGGCGATGCCAAGGACGCGCGCGTCGGTTGTAAGCTGGCCCGCGGCGATAGCCTCGGCCATTACGCTCGCGATATGCGCATGATGGTGCTGCACCTCGACGAGCGGCATATCCTGTTTCTGCGCCTGTTCGCGCGCCCACTGGCTCGACAGATAGCTGGGATGCATGTCGCATGCCAAGGCGGCAGACGCCAGGTCAAAGAGGTTTTCCAAGCGCGTGCGCGCGGCGTTCCAGGCATCGAAGGTCTCGCCGTTTTCAACATCGCCGATATGCTGCGACACAAAACAGGCCGCCTCGCCGTTCGGATCCTCGCGTGTGAATGCGATCGTTGCCTTTTGCTGTGGGCCGCAGGCGAGCACGCAGGGCGCGACGGCGTCGAGTGCCGGCAGCGGCAACGGCCGAGGCGCATATCCGCGTGCGCGACGCACGGGCATGACGGTGCCGTCGACCACACGTACCACGGAGTCGTCGTAGCGCGAGAGAATCGCACGGTCGTTGCCGAGCAGCGCGTCAGCAATGCCGGCGGCAACGAGGTGTTCCCAAGCAAGGCCGTCATCAGTTTCGATAGGTTCCTCGCTCAGGTTTCCGCTGGTCATGACTAGCGCGTGCATGTCATGCGACGCGGCAGCTGCAAGCAGCAGATGCTGAAGCGGTGTATAGGGGAGCATGACGCCGAGCTCGGGTAGATCGTGCGCGACGGATGGCGCGAGCACGAGGGCGTCGGGGGAATCTCTCTCGCCAACAGCACGCCGGCGCAACAGCACAATGGGGCGGATGCTACCGGTTAGCAAGCCGCGCTCGGCATCATCGACATGGCACAGGCATTCAGCATCGGCAAGGCTGTGCACCATAACGGCAAGCGGCTTGTTGCTGCGGCGCTTGCGACGGCGCAGCTCGACCACCGCCTGCTCATTGGCGGCGTTGCAGGCCAGATGGAATCCGCCCAGGCCCTTGATGGCGACAATACCGCCGCTGGCCAGCAGTTCGACACAGCGGTCAATAATGGCATCGCTGGTTTCGCGCGTGCTGCCGACGGCTGGCGTCGCCCGCGAGCCTTCGAGCCCCATGTCGCCCGCCGCCTCGCGCCAGGTAATATGTGGCCCGCAGTCAAAGCAGGCATCGGGCTGCGCATGAAAGCGCCGGTCAAGCGGGTTCCCATACTCTGCGGCGCACTCGGGGCACATGGGAAAGCAATCCATCGACGTGGCCGCTCGGTCATAAGGCAGCGACCGGATGATGGTAAAGCGCGGCCCGCAGTTGGTGCAGTTGATAAAGGGGTAGTGATAGCGTCGGTCGGCGGGGTCGAACAGTTCGCGCAGGCAGTCGTCACAGGTGGCGATATCGGGGGAGATGAGCGTCGTGTGCGCAGTCTGATCCTGCGATGCTACGATACGAAAGACTTGCTCATCGTCGGCATCCCAATCGTCGGGCTCCAGGTCCGCAACGGCGACATGATCAACGCGGGCCGCGGCAGGCGCGTGCTCCGACAGCGCGGCGACAAAGCTGTCGAGTGCCTCGACCGAAGCATGCGCCTCGATGTGCACGCCATCGCCCGCGTTGAGCACCCAGCCGCAAATGCCATGCGCCATAGCCTCGCGATACACAAATGGCCGCATGCCAACGCCCTGCACGATGCCCGTCACATGAATATGCACATGCCGCATGTGGCTCCCCCTCGTCAAAACCGACCAAAAAGGGACAGGTTTATTTTGGTCGGTAAAACGTTAAACCTGCCAAAACAAACCCGTCCCTTTTTGGCAGGCGCGCTGCGGGAAATCCCGCTACAGCCCCAGGCTTTGCTTGGTGGCGGCGCAGGTGAGCTCGCCGTGCTTAACGCCGCGCAGCCCCAGCAATCGGTCCGCCAGCTCGTAGACGCGTTTGCCGCGACCCTTGAGCGCCAGAATCTCCAGGCAGTTGTGGTGGTCCAGATGCACGTGCATGGTCGAGACAATCTCGTCGGTGTAGTCGTGCTGCACCTCGTCCAGACGGCGCGTCAGATCGCCGGTATGGTGGTCATAGATCATGGTGAGCGAACCGATGACCTGCTCGTCGGGCGTGCGCATCTGCTCCTTGGCAATCGATGCGCGAATCAGATCGCGTACGGCCTCGGAACGGTTGGCCACGTCACCGCGGCGCGCGATCTGCTCGTCAAAGCGGCGCAGCAGGTCGTCGGGCGCGGTGACCGAAAAGCGGACCAGCTCGGAGCTGGAGCCGCTGCAGCGGCAGCTCGCATCGTCGTCCGCACCGTGCTCGTGCTCGTGCTCGGCCACGTTACACCAGTTTCACAGAGCCGACGGAGTTGTGATCTGCCTCGATGGCCTCCTCGTAGCCCTCGAGCGCATCATGCGCCTCGTGCAGCGCAGACATGGCGGCCTCGAGCTTGGCGCCAATGCGCTCCATGTCAAAGTTCTCGGTCGCATGCAGCAGCTGATGGCTCCACTCGTGAGCGAGCTCGATGGTGTCGTCGACCTGCTTGACGCTCATGGCAAGCTGGCTCATGTTCATTCCGACGTCATGCATGGGAGATCTCCTTTTGTGCGGGGCGATATGGTGGTTCAGATTCTACTACGCCCGCCTTGGGTGCCGCCGCATAAGAAAACGGGTGCGAGTCCGTCTGACCCGCACCCGTTCACTGGGGGCTGTTTGTGTCTACCATACTATCCGTGGTCGCATGCCTTGCGTTTGGCACTCCGGCGAGCGGTGCGAAACCGCTCATGGACGGCAGGCAAGTAACAAGCGTATTACAGATGTTTCTCCAGCAGTGCCTGAAGTCTTGCCTTGGGTAGGGCGCCGACCGAGCGGTCGACCTCCTCGCCGTTCTTAAAGACGACCAGCGTGGGGATGCTCATGACGCCAAACTTCATGGCCAGGTCCTGGTTGTCGTCGACGTTGCACTTGGCCACAGTCAGCTTGCCGGCCAGCTCGTCGGCAACCTCGTCTACGATGGGCGAGAGCGAGCGGCAGGGGCCGCACCACGGGGCCCAAAAATCAACCAGTACGGGCAGGCTATCGTTGACGACAGCGTCGAAGTTCTCGGGGGTAATCTGCTTGATGTCAGCCATGGTGACCTCCATAATGCGACGCGGCTCGGCCGCGTAAAACTCAGTACGACCGTGCTTATACCCAGCGGCTCGTAAAGCAACCACTCGCGGGCGGCTCTTTTATATAATGGTGGGCACGCAAACGATTGGAGAGCGCATGCCCACGTCACAAAGCCAGAAAAAAGAAGCCATCGCTCAGGCGACCGAGCAGGAGCTCGCGTCGCTTGCAGATCGCGGTGTGCGTATCTCGGGCAACGCGTGCTCGCCGATTGTGCTGGTCAAAGGCGATTTGGATGAAGCCGAGTGCTCGGGCGGCGAGCTGGCTGCCGGCGCGGATGGCGCCGCGTTGCGCAAGGCGCTCGGCGCCATCGGATATGCCCCCGAGGATTTTTGCGTGCTGGCAAGCGTCGCTGGCGCGGGCGATGGGGCGGTCGCGGCGGGCGAGGCCCTGACGTGCGACCTGTTCCGCGAGGCGCTAGAGACCTTGGACCCCGAGGCGGTGCTGCTGCTGGACAACAGCGCGGCCGATGTCATGCGCGAGACCTATGCCGATATGCTTGTGGCAATTGATGACTTTGACACCGCCATGCTCAAGCCCGGCCTGGTCGCCCATGTGCAAGGGCGCCGCGTGCTGGCGCTCGACGGTTTTGAGGCGGCGCTCACCGACAAGGCCGCCAAGCAGCGCATGTGGGCCTACATTAAGCAGCTGCCCCCGGCGGCTGCACCGCTGTAGCGAGGCTGGCGGCAGCCCCTACATCACGGCGCGTAGCTCAAACCGGTCGCCGTTAATGCGGAACTGGCAGTTGCCGTTCATGCGCTCGACGGCAAGCTTAATGCTCTTGGTGCCAAAGCCGTGCCCAGTGTGCTGAGCCACGGGCATGCCATCGACCATGTGCGGCGCACGGCCAAACGTGTTGGAAACCAGCAGTAGAAGATGACCGTCTTCGTAGCGAAGGTCCAGGTCGACAAACCGCTTGCCTTCGGGGGCGGCGCTCGCCGCGGCGATGGCATTGTCCAGGGCGTTCGATACCACACTGAACAGATCGACATCGCCCACGTGGACGGTTTCGGGCACGTGGGCGCGCAGGTCGGCGGTAATGCCGTGCGCGTTGATGTCCGCGGAAAGCGACGAGAGCGCAATGTTGACCGTTTCGTTGGCGCAGTAGCGGCGCACGGCGGTGCGGTCGTTGGTCTCGCAGAGCGCGTCGATGCGCTCGAGCGCCTCATCGGTACGACCCTCTTCGATCAGGGCCGCTAGACCGCGCAGGTAGTGGCGCATGTCGTGACGGAGAACCGAGAGCTCGCGTCCGGACTGGCGCCAGGCTTCGAGCTCTTTGATGGCCGCGCTGTCGCGGGTCACGAGCATCCAGCGCTCGCGCTCGGCGATTTCCTTTGCCTCGTATTCGCGAAGGTAGACGGCAAGAAACATAAGGTAGAAGGCGCAGAGGGCGAACGCCAAAAACTCAACCGTCACCACGGAGCCCGAGTGGAAGAGCGTGGTATAGACGTTGGTGGCGTAGTCGAAGATGTAGTAGACGAGCGGCAGGATGAGCAGAATTCCCAGCTCGGTGGGGCTTTTGATCGCTAGGCGGAGGCCAATGTCGCTTGCCCAATGCAGCAAGACGGCAAAGACGCCGAGCGTGGTGATGATGCGCGCCACGTAGTACGCGACTTGCGAATCGGTGGCGGCGAATGCGGCGATGCCCATCCAGTTGCTAAACTGGCAGCTCAGGTAGGCACTGGTAACGCCCAGGATGGCGAGCAGCGGACTCAGGCGATAGCGTACGCACAGGTAGACGACAAGCGGCAGATGCACGACGAGTGGATAGGCCTGTCGGGCAAGCAACTCACCACCGACGAGATTGGCAATCGCAAAAGCGGTGCCGGTTACGGCGCCGACCCCCACCAGTTCGAGCGAATGGCGGCCGTTGATCTCGACACCGCACAGCGCCGTCGAGGCAAAGACGCCAAAGAGCAGCGTCGTCGCATGGTGGATTGCCCAAAGTACCAGTTCTGCCGAGGAAAGCATCAGCGTCTCCCGCCCTCGAACCGCACTGCAAAGTAGGCGTCTTGGAATCCCTGCTTGCAGCTGCGCGCGAGCGGTATGCACGCGCCCGAGCGCATGACGATTTCCGTGCGGTTGAAGTGGTCGATGTTGCGCAGATTGACCTGGTAGCTGCGGTGGCACTTAAAGAAGGTCGCGTTTTGGGCCAGTCGGTCCTCGATGCTGCGGAACGGCTCGAGCGCCTCGATATCGCGGCCATCGCGCAGGTGGAAGACCACGTGCTTGTTGCGAGCCTCGGCATATTCGATATCGGATAGGCGCAGGGCATGGTAGCCAAAGGACGTCTTGATGACGAGCTCGTCGATCGTTGCCGGACGCAGGCTCGACAGCTCGTCGAGCAGTTGCGCCACGCGCTCGTAGGTCACGGGTTTGAGCAGGTAGTCGAAGGCGCGGACCTCGTAGGACTCAAGCGCAAACTCGGGCGATGAGGTCAGAAACACCAAGCGCACGGCGGTATCGGATTGGCGCAGCTCGCGGGCGGTGTCCATGCCGTTGACGAGCGGCATGATCATGTCGAGCATGATAATGTCGGCGCGCGATGCGGCATGGCGGGCCAGCAGGTCCTCGCCGCGCGTGACGAGCGCAACATCGACCGTCGTGCCCGTCTCGGTCGACCAACGGTCGATCATCCGGTGCAGTCTATCTAGAAAAGCGACATCATCGTCGCAGGCAATAATCTTGAGCATTCTAAGCCCCCTTAGTAGTTCGATTTTGCCACATTGGGTGCGGACCGCTTGTGGGGGTGCGGACCGTTTGCGCCCCACGGCGTGCAACTCGCGCCAAGCGGTATTGCGGTGGCGAAAGATGCCTCCTGCGCCATCGAGAGCTCAGCTATCCTCAGCTTGCCAGTTCGAATATGGACCTGCCACATGATTGAATCTTTATTTCAACTTTACACCTAGGTTTACAGCTGTCTTGTCAGCTGTAAACCTAGGTGTCATACTAAAGCCCCAAGATTCGCCAAAAGAGAGGGGCCTTGATGGCACAGAGCGCGAACATGGATGCGTCGGAGCTTGCACGCGATATCGCGGCCGGCCTGGCATCGGCAACGACGGCAACGGAGCGTGCGGCACTGGTGCCCGCAGAGCTCGTCGAGGCCATTCAGCAACTAAAAACCCAACGTGACGCGGTGATCCTGGCGCACTATTACGTGGCGCCCGAGGTGCAGGCCGTGGCTGATTACGTCGGCGACAGCTTCTACCTGGCCAAGCTCGCCAAGAGCCTGCCGCAGCAGACCATCGTGTTGTGCGGCGTGGAGTTTATGGGCGAGAGCGTCAAGCTGCTCAACCCCACCAAGACCGTGCTGCTGCCCGAGCCGGGCGCGGACTGTCCCATGGCGCACATGGTCAAGCACGAGACGGTCGACGCGGCGCGCGCCGAGTACGGCGACGACCTGGCTGTCGTCTGCTACGTCAACTCCACGGTCGAGATCAAGAGCTGGAGCGACGTGTGCGTCACCAGCTCCAACGCCGTTAAGATCGTGTCCGAGCTGCCGCAGCAGCATGTCCTTTTCATTCCCGACCAAAACCTCGGTCGCTTCGTAGCCGAGCAGGTGCCGCAAAAGCACGTCATCCTCAACAAGGGCTACTGCCCGCGCCACCACATCATCACCGTCGAGCAGATCGTTGACGCGCAGGAAGCGCACCCCGACGCGCTCGTGCTGGCGCACCCCGAGTGCAAGGCCGATGTCCTTGCCGAGGCCGACTACATCGGCTCCACCGCCGGTATCATCAAGTATGCCGAGGAGTCGGATGCCAGCGAATTCATCATCGTGACGGTCCGCGGCGTGCTCTACGAGCTTGAGCGCCGCTGCCAGGGCACCGGCAAAAAGTTCTACTTCCCCGCGGTGCAGCCCACCTGCGTCAACATGGATCTCATCACGCTCGAAAAGCTCGTGCGCTGCCTGGAGACGGGTGAGGGCGAGGTGCAGATCGGCGTGTCGGACGAGGCTGCCGACCAGGCCAAGCTCACGCTCGACCGTATGCTCGAGTACGCAGCGCGCTAGAACAATGTGACAAAGGGACAGTCCCTCATGTCACATCCAAGGGAAAGGATTCCTGTGGAAACCAAGCAATACCCCGATATGGAGTGCGACGTCGTCATTGCCGGCTGCGGCGTGGCGGGCCTGTACGCAGCTCTCAACCTGCCGACGAGCACGCGCGTGATCATGCTTTCCAAGGGCACTGTCGACGAGTGCGATTCGATGCTCGCGCAGGGCGGCATCTGCGTGCTGCCTGAGGGCTCGGACTATGATGCCTTCTTTGAGGACACCATGCACGCCGGCCACTACGAGAACCGCCGCGAGAGCGTCGACATCATGATCCGCTCGAGCCGCTCGGTCATCAACGACTTGCTAGCGATGGGCGTGGATTTTGAGCGCAAGGCCGACGGCAGCCTCGACTTTACCCGCGAGGGCGCGCACAGCCGTCCGCGCATTGCCTTCCATGCCGATATCACCGGCAAGGAGATTACGACCAAGCTGCTCCAGGCCGTTCGCAAGCTGGATAACGTGCAGATTTTGGAGCACGTAGCCATGACCGATATCCTGACGGGCGAGCGTGACGGCGCCACGGTGTGTGCCGGTGTCGTCGCCGTTTCCGTGGACGAGGACAACTCGGTTCGCCCCGCCGACGAGCTGGCAAATGCCGCCGAGGGCGTGCATGCCGGTAAGCCGTTTAAGATCCATGCCCGCCATACGCTGTGGGCGACGGGTGGCATCGGCGGCGTGTACGATCACTCCACCAACTACCCGCAGCTCACCGGTGACGCCTGCTACATCGCTCAGGGGCATGGCATTAAGATGGAGCACCTGGACTACGTGCAGATCCACCCCACGGGCCTGTTTTCGCCGCAGCCGGGCCGCACCTTCCTGATCAGCGAGAGCTGCCGCGGCGAGGGCGCGATTCTGCTCAATGCCGCCGGCGAGCGCTTTACCGACGAGCTTCAGCCGCGCGACGTTGTCGCCGCCGCTATTCGCGAGCAGATGAAGCAGGACGGTACCGAGCACGAGTGGCTGAGCTTCGCCCCCGTCGAGCGCGATGTGGTGACCGGGCACTTTGCCAATATCCGCGCGCGCTGCCTGGAGGACGGCCGCGACATCCTGGACGAGCCCATCCCCGTCACGCCCACGCAACACTACTTTATGGGCGGCGTATGGGTCGACAAGGACGGCCGCACCTCGATGCCCGAGCTCTACGCCGCGGGTG
The DNA here is from genome assembly GCA_902494685.1 of uncultured Collinsella sp. Taxonomy (GTDB): domain Bacteria; phylum Actinomycetota; class Coriobacteriia; order Coriobacteriales; family Coriobacteriaceae; genus Collinsella. Next base: position 517 of record CABUUE010000050.1, on the reverse strand, counting down.
AGACGGCCTGCAACGGCGTTCACGGCAAAAACCGCCTTGCATCAAACAGCCTGCTCGAGGCGCTGGTCTGGGGTCGTCGCGCCGCGTGGTACATGCGTACCGGCGAGTCGCTGGCCGTGGAGCAGGCGGGCGATCCCGCGCTCGATGGCCGTCATCGCGCCCTGAGCGCCGACACCCTGGCAATCGATGATTTGGCCCGTGCCGCCGGCACGCAGGCCGTGGAGGAGTAGACCATGAATCCCATTACCATGAAGCTCGTCGTCGATGATCTGATTCTGCAGGCTCTGCGCGAGGACATTACCTTTGAGGACGTGAGCACGGTGAGCGTGTGCCCCACGGCGCGTCCCGCCACGGTGGAGCTTATCGCCAAGGCCGATGGCATCATTGCCGGCCTGGATGTGTTTGCCCGCACCTTTGAACTGCTGGATTCGCAGAGCTCGGTGCTGCTCGACGTTGCCGATGGCGACGAGGTGCACGCCGGCGACCATGTGGGTCAGGTGCGCGGCGACGCGCGCGT
>CABUUE010000049.1 GCA_902494685.1 uncultured Collinsella sp. | reverse complement strand
TCGTAGGTAGCGCGTAAAAAGGGGATGGGCTTTCCCCGACGGCTGTCGAGAAAAGCCCATCCCATAATTTACGACCGTTAGAACGTTCCGCCGCCGCCTCCGCCGACGCCGCCGCCTCCGCCGCCCGAGAAGCCGCCACCGCCGCCGCCGCTCGAGCTATCGGAACTCGACGCCAGCTCACGGATGGTCTCGTGATACACGTCATCGAATGAATCGAGCGGGGACTCGGTACCGTAATGATGGTAGTACCACCAGTAGCAGGGATAATTGTCATAGAAGCCGTCGGCCTCGCGCACCTCGGGCGGCACGGCCTCGGCAAGCTGACGCAGCACTTCCTTGGAAACACCCAGCGCCACGCCCATCACCAGCAGCTTGTTCCACAGCACCAGATCGCCGGGGACGGCTTCCTTTAGACGCGTGAAGTCCTCGAGCCAATGCTTAAGTGCCTTGCAGCGAGCCGCCACCTCGGCGCCCTCCGGCGTAAAGCGGCGGAACGTAAGGCCCACGCCGATACCCACCAGCACAATCGGCACCGAGATAACCGCGGCGATAATGTTCGCCTGTGCGCCATCGGTAAAGAAGATGGATCCCACGGGAACAAAGGCAATCAGGATACCAAGAACCAGGCAAAACACCATTGCGACAATGCCGTCCGAGGCAACGTACTCGCTATCGGCCAGCTTGCCCTTAACGGTGTTCTGATAGTCCTCGAGCTTGTCGCCCACGGGCGTAGCGTGCTGCTTGACGTAGTGCTGCAGCTCGTCGAACGTGCGCGAGCGATCGCCGTTCTCGTCGGGCTTAGCACCGGCAAAGAAGACCTTGAGCACCATGTGGTCAATGCCCTTGGCCGACTTCCAGCCCGCATCACTCACCGTCACGCGATACGTCTGCTCTTCTTTTTCACGCCCCAACAGACCCTTCTTTGCCTTGGTCACGGTCGCCTGCTCCAGCTTGATCACACGGTCGTCAGTGAGCTTCATGAGCGTGGCGATATATGCCTGATCGGGCACCTCGTTCCAGCTCATGAGGGCCGAAAGCACGGCGGGATGGTCGGCCGAGGGCACATCGCGGAAATATTCGTCCTGGAAAAACGGCTTGGGCTTGCGCTTGCGCAGCTTGAGCATAACGATTGTGCCGGTAAAGGCCACCGCCGCAACAACACTTAGCACGGCAAGTGCATTGGCAATCATGCGAGCGTGAGCGCGGCGGGCGTTAGCTTCGTCGGCCCATTCCTTCTCTTCGCTCAGGATCGTTGACATGCGCTCTTCGCCCGAAGCGGCAAGCTGCGGCACCCAGTCGCTAGGGAAGGCGATGCGTGCCTCGGCGAATTCGCCCTGATGCACGCAGGGAATGGTATAGGTGACCATGGGTTCGTCCGCATCGAGCGACACGTCGCCCGTCAGCGGACCGTGGCCCCATGCGCGGAAGTTATCGCCTTTGACGGCCGCCGTCCCGGCAGTGGCATTTGCGAAGCGCACTTCCATCTCGACGTCATCGGAATCCGCAGACCAGCCGTCGCCCACAAACTTCCAGTAGAGCTCGGCGGTATCGGCCCAGTTCATAACCGCACCGGTCATGGTATAGCTCACGTAATAGGTCGCGCTGTCGCCGCTCTCGTGAGGGCTGAACACCTTAATCCTTACGCCGTCACCGGTCTGCTCGACCGTATAGACGCCAGAGTCGCCCTTGTTCGCGCTATCGACTTTGTTAAACGCGGTGTCCTCTTCCTCGACACTCAGCACATCGACGCCCGCCGTGCCGCCCTGCTGGTTGGCGCCCGTATTGATCTCCCAAAACACGCCGTTGATGTCGTCGTCGAAATCAAACTGGCGTCCCTCGACAACGGTCAGCGATCCATCGGCCTCAACCGTGGCACTGATATAGGTCTGGGTCATGGAATAACCGTCGGCGTGTGCGGCGGCGGGCAGTAGCAGCAATGCAAGCGCGACGAGTGCGCAGACGGAAGCGAATCGCGCAAACAGGTGGCGCTGCCGGCTGACTTTGGCGGCGAGGGTGTTCATAGGCACATCCTTTGTCTGTAAAACCAACAGCGCCATTGTCCCACGTTTGCGGGTACGCATGGCGAACATCTAGGCGACCGGAGCGCCAAACGGGATGAAAGTCACACCAGCACCCCGGCAGCTAGTCATTGGGGACGTTCTTAAATGACTAGTCATTAGGGACACCCTTGGCATAGCCCGCCCCGGCAATAGATACCACTTCACAGCTCCGTCACAGGTGTAGCGGCTTTGTGTGGGCGCGGCACGCGCTGATTGAGCCGCCAGCCGAGGGGCATAAAGCAGTTGAGCGAAAACGGTTTGCCCCTTTGCCGTTCGCTCGAGGATCATGTCCCCCTTTTCCGCGGAAACCCCGGCAGTTGCGAAGAGCTGCCGGGGTTTCTGTCGTTTGTGAGGCTAAGTCGGTACGCAGCGATCGAGACCTTGAGCCGCAAACCCACCGTGCGCAATGCGTACCGCCGCCAACTTGTGAGCGCAGCAACGCCTTCCCTGCCAAGCCCCGCGCTATACTCGTCCGCATGGATATCAACGCACGCAACATAGCAACACACGCCGCGGACGCACCAGCAACGGCAGCGCCCACCCCCGTCGTGGGCCGCTTTGCCCCGTCGCCCTCGGGCCGCATGCACTTGGGCAACGTGTTCAGCTGCCTGTGCTCATGGCTTTCGGCCCGCAGCCAAGGCGGCAGCATCGTGCTGCGCATCGAGGACCTGGACGATCGCTGCAAGCGCCCGGAACTTGCCACTCAATTGATTGACGACCTGGCCTGGCTGGGACTGGAGTGGGACGAAGGCCCCTACTACCAGCACGATCGCCTGGATCTGTACGAGGACGCCCTGCGTCAGCTGCAAGACGCCGGCCTCACCTATCCCTGTTTTTGCACGCGTGCCGAACTCCACGCCGCGAGCGCGCCGCACGCGAGCGACGGCACGCCCATCTACCGCGCCGCCTGCCGAGACCTTTCTGCCGAGGAGGTTGCCCGCCGCAGCGCCCTGCGCGCTCCGGCCACGCGCCTGCGCGTACCCGCCGTCGACGACCTCGCAAACGATGTGATCGAATTCGTGGACCGCACGTATGGAGCCCAATGCGAAGCACTCGCCACCGAATGCGGCGACTTTTTGGTGCGCCGCAGCGACGGCGTTTTTGCCTACCAGCTAGCCGTGGTGGTCGACGACGCTGCCATGGGCGTCACCGAGGTCGTGCGCGGATGCGATCTGCTGGGCTCCACGCCGCGCCAAATCTACCTGCAGCATTTGCTGGAACTTCCCACGCCGCACTACGCGCACATTCCGCTGCTCATGTCGCCGGATGGCCGCCGCCTTTCCAAGCGCGACCGCGACCTGGACCTGGGCGAGCTCCGCACCCGCTTTGGCGCGCCCGAGGCACTACTGGGCTGGCTCGCCGGGCAAACAGGCATCGCGCCGGACGCCACACCGCGCTCTGCCGAGCAGCTGGTCGAGCACTTTAGCTGGGATGTTATCCGCACGCATCGGGAAAACATCACTGTAACGGTCGAGTAGCCAGCCACCCCGCCCCTACGCGACATCCCAGGGCTGGAGTTCGTCGCCCAGGCGGACAATACAGTCGTAGAGCACGGTGTGGCACTCGGCTGGGTTGGCGTCACGATGAAAATGCCCGTAGTACCAGCGCTTGTAGTCCAGGTGGTCCTCCAGCTCGTCGAAAAACGTGGTGAGTCGATCGACATCGGGATAATTCCAGCCAGGTGCCGGGTAAAGCGTGGGCGAAAGCATGCGCGTGGAGCAGGTATGGGTGATCGCATAGTCGACCTTCCAACCCACGCTGTCGAGCTTTGCCCGCGCCTCCTCAAAGTTGCGCTCGTCCGGCAGCTCCTGCGGCCACCAGCTGGAATACGGAATGCGGTATTCCTTATCCACGCTCGTGGCGCCGCCCATGGTAAAGATCGTTGAGCCGTCGAGCTCAAAAACCTCACCGCGCGTCAGGCGTCGGATGGGCGAGGTGTCCGACAGACGCTGCGTCAGGCCGCCGTGCCACAGCTCCATGGGGCGCTCCGACCAGTGATCGAAACGCTCGTGGTTGCCGTCGACAAACAGCACGGTATAGGGGCGCGACTCCAGCCAGGCGATGTCGGCACATTCCTCGGCAGAGAAATCCCACGGAAAGCCAAAGTCGCCCGCGATGATGAGATAGTCGTCACTTGTCAGACCATCCCCAAGATCCCAGTCGCGAAGCTTTTGCATGTCGACGCCGCCGTGAATATCGCCCGTCACATAGACCGTCATCGGATCACCACTTCCCTGTAAGTCGCTAGCCCACATTCTGCACGATCACTAAGTCAACCGTTCCAGCCCTTCCATCCTTTGGGACCTACCCCTCGCTCTTCCATCCAAACGGGTCAAACACCCAAAAGATCAGATCGAGCACGCCGCCGGTCATCGTGGCGCCGGCAAGAGCCATGCAAACATGCAGAAAGCTGGCACTTCGGAGCACGTCGAACGGCCCCAGAACAGCCAGCAGCGCGACCGCTGCGCCGGCTACGCACAGCGCGAGGCACGGCCCCGCGTCCTTTACGCACTTCTTTGCGAGATGCTTTGCGTTGTCACTCATCGGTATCGAACTCCTTAGAGGGTCGTTGTTCAGACGCATGCCGCCGCGGCAGAGCGGGGCGGCAGGGTAAGTGTCACATGCTGTGCGGACATCAATGGAGAAACCGCCTGCTCGACCAACCTTTGACGCCGTTTTGCACCGGCACCACATCCCCCGCTATCGAGGTCTAATACTTTTCCCACCGCTACCCAAAAACTCATCCAACGTTAATCTTGGCTCAAGAATCGCTTAATCTATAACCTGCACTATAGAGTTCGACCAAGGGCGGGGCGGCGCCGCGCAACGCAGGCCGCCGAACGCAACGCTCGCGCCCGGGCAGATCGCCCGGCGTCGCGCCCATCGAACGAAAGGACAGGTCATGGACGACCTCGAAAAAGTTGAAACCATCCGCACCAAGTGCAACGTGAGCTACACCGATGCCAAAGCCGCGCTCGACGCCGCCGACGGCAACGTTTTGGACGCCATCATTTGGCTCGAGTCGCAAGGCAAGACCCAGACCACGTCGGCGCACGCCGCCACCGAGTCCGCGCCAGTCGATGAGCCCTCAGCCGAGATGGTCGCCGCGCAGGCCGCCTACGAGAAGTCGAGCGAAAAGACCGACTTCTCCAAGAAGATGGACAGCGTATGGGAGTACCTCAAAAAGCTCTTCCGCCTGAGCCTGGACACCAAGTTTATCGCCACGCGCCGCGATGCGATCATCCTCAACATCCCCATCCTGATCCCCATCATCGCCCTGTTTGCCTGGGGCGCTACGATTTGGCTGATGCTGATTGGCCTGTTCTTTGGCATGCGCTACCGCATCGACAGCGACGGCGACGTGCCCGGCAGTATCAACAACCTTATGAATCACGCCGCCGATGCCGCGGACGACATCAAGCAAAATCTGAACGACGACAAGTAATCGCAGACGGGGGCACGCATGGCACGGATCCTGATCGTAGAGGACGAGGAGAAAATCGCCCGCTTTGTGACGCTCGAGCTGGAGCACGAGGGCTACCAGGTGGAACACGCCGCCGATGGCCGCACCGCCGTGGACCTGGCGCTGGAGCGCAACTACGATCTTATTCTGCTCGATGTGCTGTTGCCGCAGCTCAACGGCATGGAGGTCCTGCGGCGCGTCCGCAAGCACAAGGATGTGCCGGTGATAATGGTCACCGCGCGCGATGCCGTGATGGACAAGGTGGCCGGGCTCGATGCCGGCGCCGACGATTACCTGACCAAGCCGTTTGCGATTGAGGAGCTGTTCGCACGGATCCGCGTGGCGTTGAAGCGCTCGGAGGCCGTGCGGGCGGCTTCGGGCGTTGGCGGCATCGGGACGGGCGCGGCAGGCGGCACGGGTGTCGGCGCCACTGCGATGCCCCCGGTCAGTGACTCGACCCAGGTTTCCGCCTCGCTCTCCCCCGCCACGCTCGCCGCGGGTTCGGTCGTGCTCGATCCCGATCGCCGCGAAGTCACGGTCGGCGGCTCACCCATCGCGCTCACGGCCCGCGAGTTCGATGTCCTCGCCCTGCTTATGGCGCACGCCGGCAGCGTGCTCACGCGCGAGCGCATCGCGCACGAGGCGCTGGGCTACGAATACGTGGGCGACACCAACAACGTCGACGTGCACATTGCGCACCTGCGCGCCAAGATCGAAGACGCCGGCAGCGCCCGCATCATCCAGACCGTGCGCGGGGTGGGCTATGTCTGCCGTGCGTAACGCCGAGGCCAAGCGCGTCACATCCATCGCCCGCGCCATCAACTGGAGCTATATGTGGCGCCGCTTGATGAGCTATGTCTGGCTCGATCTGTTGCTATTGGTTATTGCGGCGGCGATCCTCGTCTATGGATACAACCAGACGCTGCCCGACGGCGCGTTTACCGCAGGATGGATCCCCGGCGCCACCGTTCACGGCATGTCGCTGACGCCCGCGCGCGGCTGGGACCCGGCAACGCTCACCTATACCGTCGAGCTTGCGCGTACCACCAAGACTTTCCCCCTCGCGCAGGACCTCGTCGCGCTATGGCCTCTCTACCTTGTCGTTGTGGGTTGGCAGGTCATCAGCGTGCTCGACATGCTCGGCGGCGCCCGTCGCGTGCGCCGCACCATGGCACCGCTCAACGACCTGGCCTTGCGCGTGGACGAGCTCGGCCGTATGCAGCTCTCCGGCGGCAAGATGGAAACACTGGAGCAGGCTATCGAGCGAGCAAGCGTCGACTCGCCGAGCGTCACCACCGGCGACGCCGATCTGGCGAGTATCGAGGTCGCACTCAACCGCCTGCTGCGCCAGATGCAAGAGGCAAAGCTGCAGCAGATGCGCTTTGTCAACGATGCGAGCCACGAGCTGCGCACGCCCATCGCGGTGATTCAGGGCTACGTAAACATGCTCAACCGCTGGGGCAAAGACGACCCGGACGTGCTGGCAGAATCCATCGCGTCCCTCAAGGCCGAAAGCGAGCACATGCAGGAGCTCGTGGAGCAGCTGCTGTTTTTGGCGCGCGGCGATGCCGGACGCACGGTCCTGCGGCGTGCGGATACCAACCTGGCCGCACTGGTCGGCGAGGTGTGCGAGGAATCGCAGATGATCGATGCCACGCACACGTATCGGCTGGCCTTTGACGCCGTGCTTGTCAGCGACCCGCGCTGCGACGCGCCCGTCGACGTGGCACTCGTGAAGCAGGCTCTGCGCGTGATCGTGCAGAATGCCGCCAAGTACTCGGATGCGGGAACGACCGTCACATTTGGCATAACGCCCGATGCGGGCGCGGGCACGATCGACATAAGTGTTGAGGACGAAGGCATCGGCATGAACCAGGAATCCGCAGCTCACGCGTTTGAACGGTTCTACCGAGCCGACAACGCACGCGATGCCGGCGCGCAGGGCTCGGGTCTGGGGCTTGCCATTGCCAAGTGGATCGTCGATAGCCATGGCGGTGTCATCGGCGTGACCTCGGTCGAGGGCGTCGGCAGCCGCTTTACGATTCGCCTGCCGCGCTAGGAAGCCCCTCGGCATAAATAAAGGGATAGGGCCACACGGCCCTATCCCTTTTTGCTAGCTATGGCAGCTTGTGCGCTACTCGCGGCACAGATGCACGGCGAAACCGGCGAACTCGCGCTTAAAGTACACGAGCTTGGTGCCACCGTCGGGCAGCAGCGCGCGCGACTCTTCGTTGACCTCGAGCCCGCGCTCGGCAAACCACTTCTCGGCCGCATCAATGTCGTTGACGGCAAAGCCGATGTGGCCCTTGGTGCCACGACCATTCTGCTTCATGACCTCGACCAGCGAATCGTTAAAGTACGAAACCGGGGTCTCGATAACGGGCAGACCCATCATCGTCGAGAACAGCTCCGCGATCTCCAGGGCGTCTGCCGGGTCGGTGGCGTTAATGCCCACATGGGCAACGCGCATGCCAAAGAGCTCGACCGGATTGGCGTTCTGCTCACTCATGCAGTCAGCGCCTACTGAGCCATGACGTCAAGAACGGCCTTCTCGGCAGCGACGCGGTTCATGCCGGTCATGAAGGGCACGCCGCTCACGTACGGGCAGGTAAGGCCCTCGGGGGCAACGGTGGTGGCGATCAGCAGATCGGCGCCCTCGTCGCAAACGTCCTTGGCCTCGGAGATGGCGCACTGCACGATCTCGTACTTGTCGGCGTAACCGTTGGCGTCGAGCATGGTGGCGACCTTCTGGGCAACGAGCGTGGAAGTAGCAGCGCCAGCACCGCAAGCCAAAACAATCTTCTTCATAGGTAATGTCTCCCTTCATGGTTTACTTTAGGTAAGTGTACCGCAGCGAGCGATGGCGCTCGGCCTCGATGCGCTTTTATGCCAGTTTGCTTGCACGCCGCGTATAATACATCTAGCACGTGTTGTCATACCGCTCGCTTTACGAGCGACTAAGGACTCTAAAATGCCCGATTCCCGCACCCTCTGGACCGCCGTCGTCATTATTTGTATCGCCATATCGGTGTTCTTTAGCGTAAAAAAACGCACCACGTTTAAGCGCCTGCAACAGCTTATGGCTGCCAAGCAGTGGGACGAGTTCGATCGTTTGCTCGATGGCAAACTCACCAGCATGCTGTACCCGCGCTATAACCGCGACTACCTGCGCCTGAACTCCTATCTGCTGCGCGAGGACCACAAGCGCGCCGACGAGATGTTCGATTTGCTGCTGGGACTCAATCTGCCCAAGATGCAGCGCGTCGACCTGGTGATTAAGGCCTTTAACTACTACGTTGGCCAGGAGGACCGCAAAAAGTCCAAGGAGCTGCTGCACGAGATCAAAGGCTTTGAGGGCGGCCAGGCCGAGGCAGTCGCACACGAATGTCAACTGATGTACGACACGATGATCCTCAAGCGCCACAACGACATTCCCGAGCTGGAGCGCATGCTCAAGGAGGCCGGTGACGACAAGGTCAAGAGCTGCCGCTTGGAGTATCTGTTGGCTCTGCAGTACAAGAACAAGGGCGACGAAGCCAAGTTCCAGGAGTTCCTGGAGAAGTCGGGGCAACACTCGATGGCCGTCAACGCGTAACGGACGGCTTGTGCTAGACTTCTAGTCTCACGGGGGCGTGGCGGAATTGGCATACGCAGGAGACTTAAAATCTCTCGCCGCAAGGATTGTGGGTTCGAGTCCCACCGCCCCTACCACGTATTGTTTACGAGCCCGTGTCCCTTTGGGATGCGGGCTCGTTTCTTTTGAACGCCGGTGGGGCTCGAACCCGCGAG
>CABUUE010000048.1 GCA_902494685.1 uncultured Collinsella sp. | reverse complement strand
GATCCGGTCCGACCGGGCCGCGCGGCAAGGAGATATATTGCCAGACCGGAGGGGCCCCGGGGGCGGGAATCGCGCACTCCATATTTTGTTCACAAATGAATAGATCCCTCAGTCGCGTCACTGAGGTTAAAACTGAAGCATTGGCTTCTGATATTGGCGATGACCAGCTGTTTTATGAGTATTGAGACATCGGTCATCTCTGGAGCGCTACTTTACTCCAAAGGCATCAGCTATTTGTTACCCATCGGTAAAAGGCGGGTTTTGTTCGCCAAGCGTTCTTATATATAGATAGATACGGGTTCGAACCCGTGCACCGGCAACAAAAAAGACGGCCAACCGAAGTTGACCGTCTCAACAATCTTTGGGTGGGCCGTCAGGGGTTCAGCCTGCTTCGCAGGCGGCCGCTGCGGCGCTTTCGCGCCTTGCGCGCTGCGCTGGCAAACGCTCACGCGTTTACTCAGCTCCGCGCCCTTTCGGGTTCGAACCCGTGCCGCGGTAACAAAAAAGCGGCCGGCATCCGCCAGTCGCTTTTCTATTCTATGGTGGGCCGTCAGGGGTTCGAACCCTGGACCTTGGGATTAAAAGTCCCCTGCTCTGCCAGCTGAGCTAACGGCCCGCGGGTGGCATTGTACCACGGTCTGGGACTATTCCCAACTCCATTGGCCGTTCTGGAAAATCACAACTTCACGTCCATCAGGCGTAATGCCCGTAATATCGATGTCGTCCGTGCCGATCATAAAATCGACGTGCGTGCTCGAAACGTTAACGCCATGCTCCAGGAGCTCCTCTTTGGACATATCATATCCACCCTCGATGCACTCGGGGAAGCCGACTCCCAACGCAAGATGACAGCTGGCGTTCTCGTCATAGAGCGTATCGTAGAACAGAACACCACTTTCGCGGATCGGCGTGTTCTTGGAAATGAGCGCGACCTCTCCCAGGTGAGCAGCGCCCTCGTCAGTATCGATGATACTTGCGAGCGTTGCCTTGCCCACGCGGGCGTCGTAGTCCACCACGCGGCCGCCCTCGAACTTAATCCAAAAATCGTCGACTTTATTGCCGTGGTGGATGAGCGGCATGGCCGAGTACACGATACCGTCGGCGCGCATGCGATCGGGCGAAGTGAAGACTTCCTCGGTGGGAATGTTGGGGAAGAAGGGGTGCCCATCGGGCGTCTTGCCCTTGCCGCCGGCCCACTCGTGACCTTTCGTCATGCCAATCGTCAGATCGGTTCCATTTGCCGCGGTGTAATGCAGGCAGTCGAAACGATTGTCGTTCAGGAAACGCAGGTTCTTTTCGAATGCGGCGTCATGGAGTTCCCAGTCGCTCTCTGGGTCCTGGCCATCGGCGCGCGCGGTGTGCAGAATCGCATTCCACAGCTTATAGATTGCAACCTCATCGGCGTCTCCCGGGAACACCTCGCGCGCCCAAGCCACGACCGGAGCGCCGGCGATACACCATGGGTTGATGTTGTAGTCCAGTCCACGGCGGAAGACCTTGCACTGCGTGTTCCTTGCCTTAGAAGCTGCAGCGGGCTTGGCGGGATCGATACCCTTGAGAGCCGCAGGATCCGCACCCTCGATAAAGATAAAGCAGGCACCATCCTGGGCCAGGGAATCAAGCTGCAGGCGCTTCCACTCGGGTGTCTGCTCAAAATAGCTTTTCTCGACATGCTCGTACGTGAGCCTCGTCACGGCATCATCGGCCCAAATGACCGTCACGTGGCCGGCGCCGGCAGCATAGGCCTCCGCGACCACCACGCGCGCAAACGGCGCGCACTCGACCGGAGACTGAACGACGACCTCCTGGCCGGGCTTGACGTTTACGCCCTTGCGGACGACCAGGCGCGCGTAGTTTTTAATCTTGGGCTCCAGGGCCTTCATGCCCTCCAGAGCCTCTTCGACCGTCAGGGCAGCTCGAATCATGTGCCACTCCATCTATCTATAGAACAGTAGAAAGGCGCGCCGCAAAAACGACGCGCCTTATATCTTAGCGATATGTATGGATACAAACGCTACTTCTTCTTGGAGTCCTTCTTATCCTCCTCGGCAGCCGAGCGTTCGATAAGAGCGTTGAGCTTGTTCTCGGACATGCCCTCGGCCTGCGCGCGGTACATGTTGCGCAGGGGACGAATACGAACGAAGTCGTAGATAAAATCACCCAGAATGATGACATAGGACAAAACGATGCCGACCATCTGGACGGGACTGGACACCGTGCCGCCGGGAGCGAAGTAGAGCGAAGCCCAAATTGCCACGACGAGTACCATGCCGATGGCGAGCACGGCCCACCAGATACGACGGCGCTTGGTGTAGTCCTCGTCCTGCTTGAGGAGAATATTCGACACCGTGTAGATACGATCCTCGCGAGCACGCTGTTTGGCCTTGCGGGCGCGCTTCTCCTCCTTGGAAAGGCCTTCCAGGTTTTCACCCTTCTCGAGCTCTTTGCGGCGAGCTTTAGACGAAGCCGGCACGACGCGAACGGAGCTCGCTGCCTGGCGGGCGGGTTTAGCAGATGCGGCGGACTTGCGCGCAACCCCGGTAACCTCGTGGGATTGCGTGCGCTTGTTCGTGGCGCTACGGGTACTCACTTATGCGTTCTCCTTCATGCTTGTGAACTGGGAGCCCGTGATGATCTGGAAGGCCTCGCGATAGCGCTCGGACGTGCCATCGATGACCTCGGCGGGCAGGTGCGGGGTCTCCCCCGTCATATCCCAGTTGGCCTTGAGCCAATTGCGGACGAATTGCTTGTCGTAGCTGGGCTGAATCTTGCCCTCCTCGTAGCTGGCGGCAGGCCAGAAACGGCTGGAGTCGGGCGTGAGGCACTCGTCGATCAGCGTGACCTTGCCATCGATGACACCGAACTCGAACTTGGTGTCGGCGATGATGATGCCACGGGTCGCTGCATACTCGGCAGCAGCCTTGTAAATCTTGAGGGACAGGTCGCGAATCTGCGCGGCGATGTCCTCACCCACGATCTCGCAGCAACGCTCGAACGAAATGTTCTCGTCGTGGTCACCGATCTCGGCCTTCGTGGACGGCGTGAACAGCGGCTCGGGAAGCTTGGAGGCCTCGGTCAGGCCCTCAGGCAGCTGGATGCCGCAGACGGTGCCGTTCTCGTCGTAGGTCTTCTTGCCCGAACCGGTCAGATAGCCGCGGACGATGCACTCGATAGGAATCGTCTGGGCCTTCTTAACCAGCATAGCGCGGCCAGCGAGGTAGTCACGATACTCAGCAAACTCCTCGGGGAAATCCGCCGGGTCGATGGAAACGAGATGGTTGGGGACGATGTCGGCAAACTTATCGAACCAGAATGCCGAGATGCGATTGAGTACCTCTCCCTTAAACGGAATCTCGTCGGGAAGAATGAAGTCGAACGCAGAAATGCGGTCGGTGGCGACCATCAGCAGGTTTTCACCGGCATCATAGATATCACGAACCTTGCCACGGGAATCCGGACGACGCTCCATCGTTGTCACGTGAGTCACTCCTTACCTAAATACGACAGAAATGCGGGTTCTTTCCCGCATGTTTTCGCAAACTCGGAGCGGCAGGGACGCGGCCCCTCCTTCACCGAATAGCGAAAAGCTAGTGCTCCATTGTAGTAGATGCCGCGTCTGCCGTGTGCTCGCGGGGCAGATGAATTGTAAAAGTCGTACCCTTTCCAAGCTCCGACTCCACGGATATGTAGCCATGGTGACGCTCGACGATCTGCTTGGTCACGGCGAGGCCAACGCCCAGGCCGCCAGCTTCGCGGGCGCGGCTGGCATCGGCGCGCCAAAACCGCCCGAAGATGCGCGACAGATCGTCCTTGGCAATACCGATGCCAGTATCAGAAACGGCAATGCTGACGTGCTTGCGGTCACTGAGCACCGACACCACGACCCAACCGCCCTCGGGGGTGTAGCGCATGGCGTTGCTCATGAGGTTGATAACACATTGCGTGATCATGTCGGGATCGGCCTCGACGACATCGTCGTGACCCTGGGTCTCGTCCGCAAAACGCAGGCGCAGATCGCGGTCGACGAACAGGCGCTCCTGGGCATTGACGATGGAACGCACGAAAGGAACCATGTCCACCGGCTCAAGGTTGAGCGGCGCCGTGCTGTTTTCCATGCGCGACAGGTCGAGCATCTGCTGCACCAGGCGAGCCAGACGACGCGTCTCGGAAGCAACGGTCTCCAAATGCTCATCGTCGGTGGGATACACGCCATCCTGCATGGCCTCGACCGTTGCAAGCATGGCCATGAGCGGCGTGCGCAGCTCGTGTGCAACGTCTGAGGTCAGGCGCTTCTCGTGTTTCATATCCTTCTCGAGCGAAGTGGCCATCTCATCGAAGGTCTCTCCCAGCTGATCGATTTCGTCATCGCCGCGCAAGCCCGTACGAGCGGACAAATCGCCGTCGCGAATCTGCTTGGCGGTGCTGGTAATACGATGAATCGGCTTGGTGAGCATGCGCGACACGAACGATCCGATAACAACCGAGATGCAGACCGCAACAACCGCGGCAAGGGCCATGGCGTTAAAGGTCTTCTCCCTAAACGCAGAATCTGCCTTGGTGAGCAGGGCGTCGGAGCCGATGGCCCATAGCTTTACCTGTCCGACATGTTCGCCAGAGGACGTAACGATTTCGACGTTGGCAACGCTATCGGAGTCGGTGGGCGCTGACGAGACCGGGCTATGCGAGGCCTTTTTACCGCTCGAGCTGCTCGACGGCGATTCGCTCTCGCGTACATCGGCGGTCGCGCTTGCCGAGGGCCAGGAATCGTCATAAACGATCACGCCCTTTTTATTGACGACCTGCATACCCAGATCGTCGGAAACCAAACTCGACGTTGCAACCGTGCGTAGTTCCCCCGCGGTCCAAGAGCCGTTTTCCTCATATGAGGTTGCCAACTTCTCGGCAGCGGAATTTGCGATTTCGACGATATTGGAGCGCGTGTAATCCGAAAAGACCGTGCCCCACACAACAGAGACAACGCCCACCAGCACCAATACCGTCATGAGCGATGTCAGAGCAAAAGCAAGTGCCATGCGCGAGGGATAGCTCATCGTTGGCCGTGAATCGGAACGAGGCGTGTTCCAACTAGCCTTGGAACCCGCCTCGCTCTCCTGCTTGTGCTTTTGTCCGATTTCAAAGCGCGCAGGTGTCATATGTGATTTCCCTATTTCTCGTCCGACTTATCGGTCTTGGCCGGAGCCTCGAAGCGATAGCCGACACCGTGAACGGTGTAGAGCCACTTAGGCTTCTTGGGGTCATCGCCCAGCTTGGCGCGAAGGTTCTTCACGTGGCTGTCGATGGTGCGCTCGTAGCCCTCAAAGTCGTAGCCGAGCACCTTCTCGACCAGCTCCATACGGTTATAGACGCGACCAGGATGGCGAGCAAGCGTGGTGAGCAGCTTAAACTCGGAGGCAGTCAGGTCTACTTCCTTGTCCTCGACCAAGATCTTGTGGCCCGAGATATCAATGACCAGATCGCCAAAGTCGAGCACCTCAACGGCAGGCTCGTCTGCCTGGTGAGCACGACGGAACAAGGCGCGGACGCGGGCGACGAGCTCGCGCGGCGAGAACGGCTTGATCAGGTAGTCGTCGGCACCAAGCTCGAGGCCGATGATGCGATCCTCGATCTCGCCCTTGGCGGTAAGCATGATAATGGGTACATCCGAGGTATCGCGAATAGTGCGGCAAACGCGCTCGCCGGGAATCTTGGGGAGCATAAGGTCGAGCACAACCAGGTCAAACTGGTGCTTCTCGAACTCCTCGATCGCAGACTGGCCGTCGCCGACGCCAACAACCCAGTAGCCCTCGCGCTCGAGATAGGCAGCGACAGCGTCACGGATTGCCTTCTCGTCCTCGACCAGCAGAATCTTTTTTGCATCTGAAGCCATAACACGGCCCCCCTGTCTCAATTAGCTAAGAACAAGCCCATTTTAACGCACCTGAGCCCGCCGGATGCCGCTATGACGCGGCAGCTCGGCAGGCGGTACTCACAATTACAACGCGTTTATTCCCCTGTTGGCGCCTTTTTAACCCCTCTAAGCTTAAAGAGAGAATAGGCGTGCAGTGACCGTCTCTGGTATACCCTGGCTGTTGCGCACCGTGGCGTACGTAAGGAATGAGTCCGATTTTCCCGCCGTAGCTGGATAATCGCCATACTCCAAAGCGCGGTCGGGCGACAGCAGCGAGCCATAGGTCTTGGCAGAGGTGTCGATCAGGAAATGCGACGCCTGTACCTTAACAAGGTATTTATTCTTCTTGCCAGCCGCACATGCGAGCGGCTCGCGTGACAGGAAGAGGTATGGCCCTCCCTCATTACCGATATACGTGCCCATATTGCCCAGGCTGCCCACGCCACTATAGGCCGCCTCGATAGAAAACACGAAGGTATCGCCCATATATACGGCCTCGAAAGGCGAAACTGACGAAGGGAGGACCAGCTGGGCACGCTTGGTGTTGTTGCCGTCGGTCAGATCGATTGCCGTTATGCCGTAGTAGACGCCCTCGTCGTTGCGGACACGCGGCGAGATGGTCAAAATGCCGTCGCTCGCGCGCGGGGCCGATGCAAAGCGGCCCGTCGATTTCCAAATTGCCTCGGCCTTGGATTCATCAAGCGAGCGACGAAAGCAAAACGAATCACTACTCGTTTTATTGCCGCCTGCCGAAGGCATTTTATACCAGATGATTGATGACCCGAACGCCGTAAACAGCGGCGGATCGTAGTCCTTGCCACCTCGATCGAGCTCAACCACGTCGCCAGAGAGCGAAGCGCCCGACAGATTTTGAGCGTAGAGCTTCCACGATGAATTGGCAAAGTTCATCTCAACCCACGCGAATACGCCGTCGCCGGCACGGACATCGTAGAATGCGTATCCCGTGCCCTCGATAGGATCCTCGATTAATGTGGTAAGCGAGCCATCGCCCAGGTTGAGCACACCGAGTGTGTTGGCGTGCAATGCCGATGCGGGCGCCATCATCGCCGCGGCGTAATCGCCGTCGCAGTAGTACAGCAGCGTACCCAGCGGCAGCGTCCACGACGCCGCCGGCTCAAGATCGATGTCGACAGCCTCATACTCATCCGTAATCGAGATGATTTTGGAATCGTCCTTGATAACCTGCGGCTCGCCGGCGGCATCATCGCTGGTGCCCGTTTTTTTCGAGCATCCAGCAAGCACCGTGGCAGCGCCCGCGGCAGCCCCACCGAGTACAAAGTCGCGACGCGATATTCCGTTTTTGATGTGATCGGCGATACCCATTAGGCGATCTCGGCGCGAGCGGCCTCGATAGCGCGTGTAAGCTGGTCGGCGCAGGAGGTCTTTTTCATACCGCAGGTATTACCGGCGAGAACCTCGATTACGCGATCGGCAGGAGCGCCCTCGACCAGTTTGGAGATAGCCTTGAGATTGCCGTCGCAGCCGCCGGTAAACTCAACGCCCATCACCTTGTTGCCGTCATCGGAAAGGTCAAGGTGAATATTGCGAGCACACACGCCCTGAGGCTTGTAATCAAACGAAATCATGCGATCCCCTCTCAGAATGTTATTCGAGACGACTATTATCCCCGTCTTTCCCTAAATGCAACGAGGCGCTTTGCCGGCAACACACATTACCAGCAAAGCGCCCTAAAAAGCTAACGTTATGCCCGAACCTACTCGAAGCTCAGCTGCTCCAGACGATCAAAGACCGTGTCGATACGGGTGAGGAAGTCCCACGGATCAAAGATCTCGTCGAGCTTCTCCTGGCTGACGGTGCAGCGCGGATCGGCCTCGAGACGCTCCTTAAAGGTGGGGCCGGAGACGCAATCCTGCACCTCGTGCCAGGTTGCCATGGCGTTCTCCTGCACAATGGCGTACGCGTCCTCGCGGGTGATGCCCGTGTCGACGAGGGCGAGCAGCACCTTGGAGGAGAAGATGAGGCCGCGCGTCTTGTTGAGGTTGGCCATCATGCGAGCGGGATACAGCTGCAGGCCGTCGATAACGCGGATGAGGCACTGGAACATGTGGTCGAGCGCGATGAAGCTATCGGCCTGGGCGACGCGCTCGGCAGAGGAGTGCGAAATGTCACGCTCGTGCCACAGGGCGACGTTGTCGAAGGCAACCTGCGCGTTGGCCTTCACGACGCGCGACAGGCCGCAGACCTTCTCCATGGTGATGGGGTTGCGCTTGTGCGGCATGGCGGAGCTGCCCTTTTGACCCTTACGGAACGGTTCCTCGGCCTCGAGTGTATCGGTCTTCTGCAGATTGCGGACCTCGGTAGCGATGCGCTCACAGGTGGCCGCGGTGGTGGCAAGAACGCCGGCGAGGTAGGCGTGATGATCGCGGCTGATAACCTGCGTGGACAGCGGGTCGTGAACCAGGCCCAGGTGCTCGCAGACATATTCCTCGACAAACGGCTCGATGGAGCTGTACGTGCCGACAGCGCCCGAGATGGCACCAAAGGCAACGTTCTTGCGGGCATCCTCAAGACGATCCAGATCGCGCTTGAGCTCCCAGGCCCAAGAGCCAAACTTCATGCCGAAGGTCATCGGCTCGGCGTGGATGCCATGAGTACGGCCGGCGCAGAGCGTGTTGCGCTCCTCGAAGGCACGACGCTTGCAGATCTCGCCGAGTTTCTTGACGTCCTCGATGATCAGGTCGCAGGCCTGGGTGAGCTGGTAGCACAGGGCCGTGTCGCCCAGATCGGAGCTGGTCATGCCATAGTGAACCCAGCGGCTGGGCTTGGGGTCGCCCTCGGGAACATCGGCATCGATGTATTCCTTCATGTTGGTCAGGAAGGCAATGACGTCGTGGCGCGTGACTTCCTCGATCTCATCGACCTTCGCCTTCTCAAAGTTGGCATGGTCGCGGATCCACTGGGCCTCGTCTTTGGAAATACCGATCTTGCCGAGCTCCGCCTGGGCCTCGCAGGCCAAGACCTCGATCTCCTGCCAAATGGCGTACTTGTTCTCGAGGGAGAAAATGTGTCCCATCTCCGGGCGGGTATAGCGATCGATCATAGCGGCTCCTTTTTGGTTATTGGCACGTTGGTCGTAACCCAACCATTGTACCGTGCGCAGGTGCAAGTATGGGCAGCAGGCATTAACCTAACATTTTGGAATTGGAGCGGGCAACGGGACGTCCGCGTATTTGCTTCGCAAATCCCCACCGGCTTCAGGCGAGCCCCTCAGCCTCACGAAGCCGAAGGGGAAGACTTTGTTGAATTAGCTGTCCCCATGTCTCCCGTGCCCGGTGGAGCGGGCAACGGGACGTCCGCGTATTTGCTTCGCAAATCCGCACCGGCTGCGGTCACCTATCGGCGCCCTTGCCTACTCGCTATAAACGCTTCGCGTTTATTTAACGCTCGCACCCTGGCGGGTTCGAGTCCCGG
>CABUUE010000047.1 GCA_902494685.1 uncultured Collinsella sp. | reverse complement strand
GGCCGTTGTCACCGCGCCGGCCGCAAAGGCGGAATCGGGCTCGACCACCATCATTCCCACCACTATGGACCAAGAGATCACTCCGTTTGATTTCCCCGCGGCGTTTCCCGGCATCGGCGGCAATAAGTTCACGTGCTGGATGCCCACATTTCCGATTCTCTTCGATTTCTCGTTTGCTGGATACGTGCTGTTTGGCGGAGGATACAAACCAGCCAGCTATATGAACGATTCGGGCAACCCTGATCCGGAATACTGGAAGAAATCGCCGCGCGAGTCGGGCGCCAAGCAGGCAAACCGCTACCTCGACGAGATGGAGGGGAAGTGGAATCAGTACAAAAGTATGAGTGCCGGTTCGGGCACCGATCCAAGAAACACCAAGCTCCTTCGTCACCATTGCACGCCGCTGTTCACGATGGATATCGCCACACAGCTGTACGGCTCGCTCGCCTACGATTGGGTGGGCAAAACCTGGGGCAACAACAACGACCCCGCATACGGCAATATTAAGGCCCTCTTCCAGGTAAGAACCGACCTCAATTGGACCGAGCAGTTTACCCTAGGACCGGTGCCGTTTTTCCTAAACGTCAACCCCTGGGTGCTGGCGAAGCTGGCGCTCGCCGTGGGTGCCCACACACACGGCAGCGGCGCGGCGTTTTTAAAAACATTTCGCTCGACTATTCAAACACGTCGGGCTCGTTCACCATCCAGATCGGGCTTGCCGTCACCTTTGGCGCCGGCGTTGCAGGCGTCGCTTCGTCTGCCGTGCGCGGCGCCGCATCCCTCACGCTGTTCATTGGGTACGAGAAGGCAGATGGACACCAGCTTCCGCGGCTGCGCGTAGGTGCAGACGTCGATGTCGATGTGATACTCCAGTTCGTAATGTTCAAGTGGACCACCAAGGCTTGGTCGGGGTCGTGGCCCACACTCCTCGATTCGTGGAATATGTCGGTGAACAATGGCAACCAGTATGTGCTCCAGCGCTCTGAGCTCGCATTGGGTGGAGATACGCCTTACACGTTGGATGCCCGCTTCGGCACGCCCGGCAACATCGAAGCGGGCGGCGTGCCGCAATTTATCGCATCGGCCACCATCGTCACCAACGCCGAGTTGCTCGTACGCACCGAGGTTAAGGCCACTGCCGTAAACGCCGCGCCTGTCGTGCGCGATTGGGATCAAGCGGTCACGCGCATTGAGATCGAGGCGGATGCAGAAAGCGACGACACGGGACAGATCGAGCATTTCGTCCATGCACTGATAGAAAACGACGAAAATGCCGCGCCGATGTATGAGTACACCTACATCGGTCAGGCAACAAACGCCGTTGCGGACCCGAACGCCAATTCTGCCGGCGTATCGGAGGACGAGCGTGGCGGCATCAAGCCCTCGAGCGACAACGTGCTGTTTGCTGGCGTGCTCAGCGAAGCCCACATGAAGCTGGCAATGATTGCCGGCGTAGAATGCCTGTTCCGTATCGCCTCGGTGCGCTACGGCGACAATGGTCGCTCGCGCCCGGTGGTACACACAAAGGCAAACGGAACGTGGTCCGCTCCCACGCCTGTGGACTTTCCCCTTGGGTTCGGCGAGGGCGACGTGGAGCGCAACGGCATATTCGATTACGACTTCGACGTGGTGGAATATACAGACGGGAGGGGAAACCAGGACGCCTACGTGCTGCTGGTCTCGGGCGAGCGCCCCGCCGGCGACAACACCCTTTTCGATACGGCGTGCACATCCGGCATACTGTCCGTTGTGCGCCTGCGCATAAGCAACGACGGAGTTCGCGTGATATCGCACACGTCGTGGCGCAGCATCTCGGGCGGCCGCCTTCAGGAGGATGGCTACCATTGCCTGCAGTGCCCACGCATCACGGTGGGCAAGACACTGGTCGACGGACGTCTGTCGGGCGCCTACCTCCACCGCCACGGAGCCACTGCAGAGAAGGCACTCGGCAGCGAGGCCGAGGTTGCGCTGGAATGCTTTACCCTGTGGTCGGATGATTTGGGCGACAGCCTGACGTTCCGCCAAGTTCTCCGCTTTCCGCAGGCACCGTCGAGCATCGAGCTGGGCGCGCCCGAGAATATCAGCGGCAAAATGGTGGTGCCCGTTGCATACGAGACTGCAAGCGGTTGTGGCTGCGCATCGTACGCCGTGATCGGCCGGTCTATTGCGGGTTGGGGCGTTATGTCGCCAGATGCCACAGTGCCCCATGCGGTGCCGTGGCCGCAGCACACGGGCTTTTTGGCTACCGTCGACGAGCAGCTGCAGCATATTACTTGGACACGAGGCGCGAAGGCATTTGCGTCGGAGCCCGTGGGCGCCGCGGGCTGTGGTCCGGCGTCGTTCAGCGCGAGCAACAACGGCCGGTGCGTGATGTACGTAGAGAACACCGACGGCAAGGTGGGACAGACCTACGACGAAGAAGGCAACCCGGTAGCGGTGATGGGCAAGCACTTCCGTATCTTCGCCAGCGCCTTGGAAGGCGATCTGTTCACAGAACCGTTCGTGATGTGTGAGCTCGACCACCCCGTCGATCAGATAACGACGTTTTTGACGTCGGGCGGCATGCTCTCGGCGCTCGCCACGCACATTGTGAGTGCCGAGCAGAGCGAGGCGGAGCTGCACGGCATAGAAGTGCCTCTGGTGGCATGCGCGACGCCGACAGGCGCGGTCGCTACCTCGGGCGCGGTGGTGCCCGGAGCGGCAGGCGAATCCTTCATGGTCACGGTGCGAAACGACGGCAACACGCTGCTCACCGCCGGAACGATTGATCTGTACCGAGAGGGCTCCAACCAGCCGTTCTCCAGCGCATCCATCGGGTTCGGAGCGAACGCACGCATGGCATCGATCTACGATCCGGAGCTTGCCGAGGATGCTTCGGCCAACGACATGGCACACGTGAAGTACACAGTCGAGACGCTGGGCGCACGTTTTGCGACGCACCCGCTGGTTGCCGACAATGGCAACGCCGTGCTGGCACCAGGCTGCACGGCACAGTTCCGCATGAGCTTCGCCATCCCCGAGAGCTGGAGCGACGAGGTGGGCAAACGCGTAACGCTATATGCGAAGGCGCGTAATCTGGTGGCGCTCGATCCCGTAACGCTCGAGGAAATTCGACCGGGCGCAAACTCGGCGCTGGGTGCCGTACTGCACGAGCTTCATGTGCCCGACGCGGCATGCGAACGCTCAGAAGTTCAGGTCGGCGTATGTGACAACGCGGATACGACGGGGCTTCACGATGCATCGATGACGGCGGACGGCGGTGGCGGCTCGAGTGGTGGCGGTACTGATAAGGGCGGCGGCTCCGGCGGAAGCGGCTCCAGCAGTGGCAAGGACCACGGCACTAACAAGCGCTCCGGAAAAGCGGGCGCGCTTGCGGGCACGGGCGATGTCAACGCTCCCCTTACGGCAGCCGCAGCAGCACTCGCCGCGGCAGGCGCCAGCCTCGTCGCCTACAGTGCCCGCCGCACGGCGCTCGAAAAAGACACCGCCGATAAGGTCAATTCTGATAAGCCTCACTAGCTCTCAGTTACCTTTGCGAGAGACGCCGACTCGGCTCATCGAACACCAAAAGGGGCTGGCCCCGATAACTCGGAGCCAGCCCTGAGTCGCCTGACGCGAGAATCGCGGCGCTACTTGAGCTTCAGAGCCTCCATCATGGGCACGGCGGCGTCCCAATCGATCTTCCAGCCGATCGATACACAGACGGTTTCGCCCGTTGCGGGAGCCGTCGCAAACAGCGTATGGCCGTTGTCAGGACCGGTAAAGCGCAGCCACGTTATGCCGTTGTACTCGACCTGGTCGGTTGTTGTCTCCTTACCCTCGTAGACCTGCTCTAGGCTTGCAACCTCTTCCTCCGGCGAGCGCGGGAAGATGCTGATGTTCAGGCGTCCTCCAGTCTCGTCGTGGAAGAAGTTTGCCTTTTCGCGCTCTTCGTCGGACGAATCCAGCGTGTACCCATCGGCGGCCTCAATGCTGTACGACGCGCAGTCAACTCCCGTCAAATCTGCCTTCTCGCCAGAATCGGCCACACCGCCGGCCGCCTTGAACTCCTTGGTCTCGCAGTCCGTGGTGTCAAAGTGCATGGCCTCATGATTCTTGGCGGGGGCGTAAGCGTCTACGAACTCGACAGTGATGGGCCCGTAGTACGCCGTCTTGGGTGCCCAGAAGTAGACATACTCAACGGTCTCGCCCGGACCGATATCTCGCCTCTTGGAAAGGTCGATGCCCTCGTAAAGCTCATCGGGGGCCTCGCTTGCAACGTAGTCGAGCACGGCCGCCTTGCCGGAAGTAAACAACGGGTCGCCTGCCTCAAGATCGCCCTGGGCAGCATGCACGTTAAAGGAGTTAAACGTCCTGTTCTTTGCATTGTTGTTGGTGATCTTGACGTGCAGGTAAAAGCCGTCCTGCTTCTTGGCATCACCGCGATAGAACGTACCGTGAGCCACCGACTCATAGGTAATGCCTGCTACCTCGACCGTCTGCGAATCATAGGCCTTGGCCTTCTTGGACTTCTCCTGCACAGGTGCGCTCCCGCCCGAGCCACTCGGCGCATTACCGCCGCAGCCAGCAAGCGTACACGCCAACACAGCCGAAAGCGCCACGGTGGGAATTCCTAACAGCAGCTTCTTCGTCATGGGCTTCATCATCCTCACCGCTCCTTTCGCTTGCAGCTCATCCGTTGCCCGAGGCCTTCGTCGTCCCGTGGCATCGGCTTCCACAATGAGCGTATGACGAAACACGGCGCCGGCGAAGTGACCCGTGGCCCAAATATCGACTGGTCAGCATCCCTTATGGGCCAAAAGAACTCGCACATGCACGCCCCCAGCCCATAAAACGAGACGCCTGTCCCAATGTTCGATTCAATCCAACAATCCGCACGACACGTTTTCGACAACGTATCCAACCGCAAACGCAGCAAGACGCATTCGACCGCTTTCAAACTTACTCGGACAGAACCGACTCGGTTTTGTCCGAGTAAACGAATCTCCATCGAACTCCGAACGGTTGTTCGATGGATTTCGTGTTGGTTGGAATCGCCTATGGGCTGGGCTATGCTACCTTGACTATCTATATGACTTAAACGCAGCAAAGGAGCACCGAGAGAGCGAGTATGGCAAAAAACACCGCAAACTATGGTAACGACAGTATTCGTCAGCTCAAGGACGAGGAACGCGTACGCCTGCGCCCCGCCGTCATCTTTGGCTCGGACGGGCTCGACGGCTGCGCGCATGCCGCCTTCGAGATCCTGTCCAACGCCGTTGACGAGGCGCGCCAGGGCTACGGCAAGCTTATCACCCTTACTGCCTTTCGCGATGGCTCTATCCAGGTAGAGGACAACGGCCGCGGCTGCCCGCTCGACTGGAACCCCTCCGAGAAGCGCTTTAACTGGGAGCTCGTCTTCTGCGAGCTCTACGCCGGTGGCAAATACAACAACAACCAGGGCGGCGACTACGACTTCTCGCTCGGTACCAACGGCCTGGGTTCGTGCGCGACCCAGTACGCCTCCGAGTACATGGACGTCACCGTCTGGCGCGACGGCAACAAGTACTCCCTGCACTTTAAAAAGGGCAAGGTCGTCGGCACCAAAAAGAAGGCACTCGAGATTGAGCCCAGCGACGAGGACCGTACCGGCACCACCATCAAATGGCGCCCCGATCTCGAAGTCTTTACCTCCATCAGCATCCCCCACGATTGGTATCGCGAGACCATGCGCCGCCAGGCAGTGGTCAACGCCAACGTGACCTTCCGTCTGCGCATCGAAGGCGACGATGGCGAGTTTACCGAAGAGGACTTCTGCTATCCCAAGGGCATCGAGGACTACGTGCTCGAGAAGGTCGGTACCGATTACCTTACCGAGCCTTTCTTTATCGAGGCCGACCGTCGCGGTCGCGACCGCGAGGACCTGCCCGACTACAACGTAAAGATCACCGCGTGCATGTGCTTCTCGCGCACCTTCATGATGCAGGAGTACTACCACAACTCGTCGTGGCTCGAGAACGGCGGCTCGCCCGAGAAGGCGGCTCGTAGCGCTCTGACCAGCGCCATCGATGCCTACATCAAGCAACAGGGCAAGTACAACAAAAACGAGAGCGGCATTAAGTGGCAGGACGTCCAGGACTGCCTGGTGCTGGTGACCAACTGCTTCTCCACCCAGACGTCCTACGAGAACCAGACCAAGAAGGCCATCAATAACCGCTTTATCCAGCAGGCCATGACGGCCTTCTTTAAGGAGCGCCTCTCGACCTACTTGATCGAGAACAAAGACGCCGCCAACAAGATCATGGAGCAGGTGCTCATCAACAAGCGCTCGCGCGAGAACGCCGAAAAGACGCGTCAGAGTATCAAGACTAACCTGCAGCAAAAGACCGACATGGCCAACCGCGTGCAGAAGTTCATCGACTGCCGCTCCAAGGACAAGAGCCGCCGCGAGATCTACATCGTAGAGGGCGACTCGGCAGCAGGCGCCATTCGCACCTCGCGCGATGCCGAGTTCCAGGGCGTCATGCCCGTCCGCGGTAAGATCCTCAACTGCCTGAAGGAGGACTATCCGCGCATCTTTAAGTCCGACATCATCATGGACCTCATGCGCGTGCTGGGCTGCGGCGTGGAGATCAAGGACAAGCGCATCAAGAACCTTGGCGCCTTTGACCTGGACAACCTCAACTGGAACAAGGTCATTATCTGTACGGATGCCGACGTCGACGGTTATCACATCCGCACGCTCGTGCTCACCATGCTCTATCGCCTGGTGCCCACGCTTATCGACGAGGGTTACGTGTATATCGCCGAGTCGCCGCTCTACGAGATCAACTGCAAAGAAAAGACCTACTTTGCCTACACCGAGCTCGAGAAGAACGGCATCCTCAAAGAGATCGGCGACCAAAAGTGCTCGATCAACCGCTCCAAGGGTCTTGGTGAGAACGATCCGGACATGATGTGGCTCACCACCATGAATCCCGAGACGCGTCGCCTGATCAAGGTGGAGCCCGAGGACGTCACCAAGATGGAAACCATGTTCAACCTGTTGCTGGGCAACGACGAGGCAGGCCGCAAGCGCCATATCTCCGAGCACGGCAAGGAATACCTGGACCAACTGGACCTGCAATAGCAGCAAATCGATAACGACGGCCCATAAGAAGTTCAAGAGGATATCGTGGCAAAGAAGAAGACGAAGAACCAGCCAAAGAAAAAGCAGGTCAACGCCGAAAACGTCATCGGCCTGCACTCCGAGGTCACCGACCAGCCGATCACGCAGACGCTCGAGGTCAACTACATGCCCTACGCCATGAGCGTCAACGTCTCGCGTGCGTTCCCCGAGATCGACGGCTTTAAGCCCTCGCACCGCAAGCTGCTCTACACCATGTACAAGATGGGTCTGCTCAAGGGCGAGCGCCAGAAGAGCGCCAACATCGTGGGCCAGACCATGAAGCTCAACCCGCACGGCGATGCCGCGATCTACGAGACAATGGTGCGCCTGGCCACCGGCAACGAGGCGCTGCTCGCCCCCTTCGTGGAGTCGAAGGGCAACTTTGGCAAGTACTATTCGGGCGATCTGAGCTACGCCGCCTCGCGTTATACCGAGGCCAAGCTCTCCCCCATCAGCGCCGAGATTTTTAAGGACATCGACAAGGACCCGGTGGACTTCGTCGACAGCTACGACGGCGCCATGAAGGAGCCGCGCCTGCTGCCCACCACGTTCCCCAACATCCTCGTCTCGGCCAACAAGGGCATCGGCGTCGCCATGGCGTCCGACATCTGCGGTTTTAACCTCAACGAGGTCTGCACCGCCACCATGCACTACCTGCAGGATCCCGACTGCGACCTGCTCGAGTACATGCCCATGCCTGACTTCTCGACCGGCGGCGAGATTATCTATCGCCGCGAGGAGATGGAGAAAATCGTCGAGACCGGCCTGGGCAGCTTCCAGATCCGCTCCCGCTGGCGCTGGATTCCCGAAGAGCGCATCATCGAGGTCTACGAGATCCCCTACACCACCAAGACCGATGTCATCATCGAGCGCATCGTCAAGCTCTCCAAAGAGGGCAAGGTCAAGGAGATTGCCGACATCCGCGACGAAACCGACCTCTCGGGCTTGCGCATCGCCATCGACCTTAAGCGCGGCGTCGACCCCGACAAGCTCATGGCCAAGCTCTATCGCTCGACCACGCTGCAGGATTCGTTCTCGTGCAACTTCAACGTGCTGGTCGATGGTTACCCCCGCGTTATGGGCGTGCGCCAGATCTTGCACGAGTGGGTCAAGTGGCGTATTGAGTCCACGCGTCGCCGCATTAACTTTGACCTGGGCAAAAAGTCCGAGCGCCTGCACCTGCTGCACGGCCTCGAGGCAATCCTGCTCGACATCGACAAGGCCATCGCCATCATCCGCGGCACCAAGCTCGAGGCCGAGGTCGTGCCCAACCTTATGAAGGGTTTCGACATCGACGAGACCCAGGCCGAGTTTGTTGCCGAACTCAAGCTCCGCAACATCAACGAGGAGTACATCCTCAATCGCACCAAGGACATCGCCAAGCTCGAGGGCGAGATTGCTGAGCTTGAGGAGATTCTCTCCAGCGAGGATAACATCAAGAAGGTCATCAGCGACGAGCTGGCCGCGGTCAACAAGAAGTACGTGATGCCGCGCCGCACGGGCAGGATTGAGCCGCACGAGGTCATTGAGGTGAGCCTGGAGCCCGAGGTCGAGGAATACCCCGTTACCATCATGCTCTCGCGCGACGGCTACCTCAAAAAGATGACCGACCGCGTGCTCAAGAAGGCCACCACGCTCAAGTACAAAGACGGCGACAAGCCCTTTATCGAGTTCCCGTCCTCCAACACCCACGAGCTGCTGGTCTTTACCAACAAGAGCCAGGTATACAAGTGCAAGGTTGCGGCGTTTGAGGATACCAAGTCGGCACAGCTGGGCTCGTACCTGCCCACCGACCTTGAGATGGAGCCCGACGAGAGCGTCATCTGGGTCATCGACCCCGAGGACTACAAGGCCGACGTGCTGTTCGTCTTTGAGAACGGCCGCGTGGTGCGCGTCGCGCTTTCTGGATACGTCACCAAGACCAACCGCAAGCGCCTCAAAAACGCCATCTACGGTGGCAGCAAGCTGCTGTATGCCCAGGTGCTCAAGGAAGATCGCGACATCGCGCTGGTGTCGAGCGACTACCGCCTGATGAACTTCAACACGTCGCTGCTCAAGACCAAGACGACCACCAACACGCAGGGCGTCCAGGCCTTTACCGCCAAGAAGGGTCGCTCGGTCACCACCGTCGGCACAACCGAAGAGATTCTTGGCGCCGGCGTCTCGGCCGAGAAGTTCACCGCGCAGAGCCTCCCCTCCGCCGGCGCCCTCATGAAGGAAAACGACATGCCGAGTTTGTTTGACTAGGACGACGGCAGAACCGCCATAAGCTC
>CABUUE010000046.1 GCA_902494685.1 uncultured Collinsella sp. | reverse complement strand
TGCGACCTGCGCCAGGAAAGGCTCAATGTAGCTGTAGCTTGCGTAATAGCCGGTCGCCATAAAAACCGTGACCGCGTAGAGCGCGACCAGGAACGGATTCTTGAGCAGCTCGGGCAGCTGTTTGACGGTAAAGCGCTCGCCCGCCGGCATGGCCGGGAACACCGCGGCCTGGTAGACGACCGCGATGGCTGAGAGGGCCCCGACCACGGCAAACGTCATGCGCCAGCCCACGGCCAGCCCGATGGCGCGGCCGATCGGCAGGCCAAAGATCTGCGCGATGGACGAGCCCGTGGCGATCATGCTGATGGCGAGCGCTCCGTGGCGACTGTCGACCAGGCGCGAGGCCATAATCGAGGCGACCGACCAGAACACGGCATGCGCGCAGGCGACCACCAGACGTGCGCAAACCAAAATAGGATAGGTGGGCGCCACGGCGGACAGGAACTGGCCCAGCGAGAACACGGCGAGCACGCCGAGCAGCATCCGCTTGAACTCAAAGCGCGAGGCAAACACCATAAGCGGCAGCGACAGCAGCATGACGCCCCAGGCGTAGACCGAGATCATGATGCCTGCTTGGGCCTCCGTGAGCGAGAACGATGCGGCAATATCAGTCAGAAGACCGATGGGCATGAACTCCGACGTGTTGAATACGAACGCGCAACAGGCGAGCCCAATAAGCGGGAGCCACTGCTTGAGTGAGATGCCATCTTGTCTTGCCTGAGTCATGTAGGAAACCTCTCCGATTGTCTTGGGCGGTGGGCGATTATATAGCAACGGCCCCGCATCCGTCAGTACAGATGCGGGGCCGCAATCAACTCAATACACAGAGGTTGCGCCGTCAATAAATAACTAAGCCAAACCCAGCAATATGCCCGCCGAATGCACGACAAACGCCACGATCCAGGCGACCGTCACCTGAAACGCGAACACAGCAACGGCATAGCGCGTGCCCAGCTCGCTCTTGACGGCGCCGATGGACGCCACGCAGGGCGGGTACAGCAGCGTAAAGACCAGGAACACGTAAGCGGTAAACGGCGAAAACATGGTTGACAGCACCGCGGGCGACGTTGCGCCCAAAAGCACCGTGAGCGTCGAGATGACGCTCTCCTTGGCGATGAGTCCCGTGACGAGCGCCGTCGAGGCGCGCCAGTCGCCAAAACCGAGCGGGGTCAACACCGGCGCGATGATGCTACCCAGACCGGCAAGCAGACTCTGCGACTGATCGGCGACCACATTAAAGCGGATATCGAACGTCTGAAGGAACCAGATGACCACGGTAGCGGCAAAGATAATGGTAAAGGCCTTGGTAATAAAGTCCTTGGCCTTATCCCATGCCAGCATCACCGTCGTCTTGACGCTCGGCAGGCGGTAGTTGGGAAGCTCCATGATAAACGGCACCGGGTCGCCCTTAAATGCCGTACGGTTGAGCACCAAAGCCGCAATGCAACCAACCGCAATACCAATCAGATAGAGCGAGACCATGGCGGGAACCGTCGCCTGTGGGAAAAACGCCCCGCACAGCAGACCATAGACCGGCAACTTGGCCGAGCAGCTCATGAACGGCGTGAGCATGACCGTCATCTTGCGGTCATGCTCGGATGGGAGCGTACGGGTCGACATGATAGCCGGCACGGTACAGCCAAAACCGACGAGCATAGGCACGAAGCTGCGGCCCGACAGGCCAAAGCGACGCAGCACCTTATCCATGACAAAGGCCACGCGTGCCATGTATCCGGAGTCTTCCAGAATGGAGAGGAACAAGAAGAGCACGACGATAATCGGAAGGAAGGTCAGCACGCTGCCCACGCCCGTAAGCACGCCGTCGACAGCCAGCGAGCGCACCACGTCGTTGGTTCCGAACGCCTTGAGGCCCGCATCGGCCGAGGCGATGATGACAGCGATGCCGTCCTCCATGAGCCCCTGCAACGCCGCGCCGATCACGCCAAACGTCAGCCAAAAGACGAGGCCCATGATCACCAGGAACGCCGGAATGGCCGTGTAGCGGCCCGTCAGGATGCGGTCGATCTTGACGGAGCGCACGTGCTCGCGGCTCTCGTGCGGTTTGACGACGCAGCGCCCACACACGTCGCCGATAAAGCTAAAGCGCATATCGGCCAGCGCGGACAGGCGGTCGGTGCCGGCCTCGCCCTCCATCTGAGTAATGATGTGCTCGATAGCGTCGAGCTCGTTGCGATCCAGGTGAAGCGCCTCGGTCACCAGCTCGTCGCCCTCAACCAGCTTGGTCGCCGCAAAACGCACGGGAATGTGCGCCGTCGCGGCATGGTCCTCGATAAGGTTGGCGATGCCGTGGATGCAGCGATGCAGCGCACCGCCGTCTGGACCATCGGGTGCGCAAAAGTCCAGGCGACCGGGACGCTCGCGGAACCGCGCCACGTGCAAGGCATGATCCACCAGCTCGCCGATACCCTCGTTGCGGGCAGCGCTAATGGGGACAACGGGCACGCCCAGCAGGCTCTCGAGCAGGTTGACGTCCACGGCGCCGCCGTTGGCCGTCACCTCGTCCATCATGTTGAGCGCGATGACCATGGGGCGGTCGAGCTCCATAAGCTGCAGCGTCAGGTACAGGTTGCGCTCGATGTTGGTGGCGTCAATGATGTCGATGATGGCGTCCGGGCGCTCGTCGAGGATGAACTGACGGCTCACGACTTCTTCGCCTGTGTACGGCGACAGGGAGTAAATGCCGGGCAGGTCGGTAACGCTCGCCTCGGGGTGGTTGCGAATGGTGCCGTCCTTGCGGTCGACCGTCACGCCGGGAAAGTTACCGACGTGCTGGTTGGAGCCCGTAAGCTGGTTGAACAGCGTGGTCTTGCCGCAGTTTTGGTTACCGGCAAGGGCAAAATGCAGCGGCGCGCCCTCGGGCACGGCCGTCTTTGCCGCACGGGGTGAATACGTCCCCTCGCCCAGGGCCGGGTGGTCCGTCGTGCCGATTGCGGCGTTAACGCGCGGGCCGGTATCGGTGTCGTGCACATCCACGAGCTCAATGCGTGCGGCATCGTCCTTGCGCAGCGTCAACTCGTAGCCACGTAGGCGGATCTCGAGCGGGTCACCCATGGGGGCGTACTTCATCATGGTGACTTCGGTGCCCGGCGTTAGACCCATGTCCAAAATATGCTGTCGGAGTGCCTGATCGTCCGATGCCACCGATGCGACAACGGCGTCCTTTCCAATCTCGAGCGTATCGAGCTTCACGTCCGTGCTCCTCCCCCGACGCCCACAGGGCGTTGCATTTAGTTTACCTTGGCTAACCGTTTGCCACGGCTAACCAATTGTAACCATGCATGATAGCGCGAACGCACAACGACGTTCAATCGACAGATT
This sequence comes from uncultured Collinsella sp., assembly GCA_902494685.1. GTDB lineage: Bacteria > Actinomycetota > Coriobacteriia > Coriobacteriales > Coriobacteriaceae > Collinsella. The sequence goes on along the minus strand of CABUUE010000046.1, from coordinate 6,096 downwards.
GCTGCAAGGACCGTCCCCAAGTGCCGGCACAAAAGGAACGTCCCCAAGTGCCGCATCTGGGCCATGGCAACGCCGATGTTTTGGCGCGAACAGCGAAAGCCCGCCAGGGCGAGCAAGGTGCCCTGAAACGAGGCGGCATTGACCTTCTGGTCATGCCGCCGAAGTTGAAAGGCAGATTGCCGCCCTGGCGGGCTTGCAGCGTCAAGTGGTTACGGCGTTTGGTAAAACGCCGTAACTAAAACCCGTGGCGCTCCAGGAAGCGGAAGGCTAGGCGGATCCAGGGACGGACCGCCACCTGCTTGTCCTCGTTGTCGACCGCGGTGTTGGCGTTGCCGAGCGAAAGGCCGTGACCACCCTGGTCGAAGACGTGCATCTCGCATGCAACGCCCTCCTCGGCCATGCGCTGCGCAAACGGGTAGACCTGCGCGATCGGCGCCGTCTTGTCGTCGGACACGCCCCACACAAAGGTCGGCGGCATCTGACGCGAAACATGCGTGGTGGGGCAGATATCGGCCAAATGCTCGTCAGTTGCCTCGCCACCCGTCACCATCGACAGGTAGTCGTTGAGCAAATCGCGCCCCGTCTTGCCGCCCGTCTTGGGCACGCGCAAGTCAATGCGCGGATCGCGCGTCTGCATGTCGCGCACATAGGCAAAGTCGAGCAGCGGATAGCCCAGCACCACGGCATCGGGACGAATGTCGTCCGGACGTGCCCCGGCAAGTGCCGCGAAGGGGCCGGTCTTCCACTGCGTTGCCAGCGAGGCACAGATCATGCCGCCCGCCGAGAATCCCACGACGCACACGCGCTTAGGATCGACATGCCACTCGTCGGCGTTGGCGCGCACCGTGGCGACCATCTTGGCAAGATCTGCCTGGGGGTGCGGAAAGCTCACGTCACCCGTAGAGCTCGTGACATAGTTGAGCACAAAGGCCTGGTAACCGTGATCCAAAAATGCAAACGCCACCGGGTCCTGCTCGTGCGGAGCGATATGTGTAAACCCGCCTCCGCCGCAGATGATCACCGCGGGGCGGCGGCCATTCGGTTTATCGGGCAGCGGCTCGGCACCCAAATACGTAAACGTCGCCGGATAATCCTCGGTCGGCTCCTCGCCCCACAGCGCATGGTTCTCGACAATCATATGTGCTCCCTTCGCGCAAATTATGCGCCCTTGTTTTTCGCCTTCAAGCGTACCCCACTTGAACCCGTGGCGCAGAAACACTCCGGCAATAAGTTTCCCTTCAACTGATATATCACATAATCCCAGTTCAGAGGTATCGTTGAGCAGCGTAGAATAGGGGGCGTTGACCAAGCCGCGAAACACATATGAAACGTTTCCGGCAAACCAAACGCGCGATATGCGCCTATTTAAGTTGGAGGCAACTATGGGTCTGCTCGATTCGCTTAAGTCCACCTTCACCTCGACCGGCGAGGCGTCCGTTCCGCCCGCAGCAAGCTTCGCCACCCGCGAAGGCGTCATCTATGCCCCCGTCAACGGCGTGCTCGTCAACCTGAACGAGGTTCCCGACGAGACGATCGCCTCGGGCATGCTTGGCCAGGGCTATGGCATCGAGCCCATTACCGGCACCATCTATGCGCCCGCCAACGGCCGCATCGGCGCCACCACCGTCACCAACCACTCCATCGGCATGATTACCGAGGACGGCCTGCGCGTGTTCATCCATGTTGGCCTGGGCACCGTGGAAATGAACGGCAAGGGTTTTGCCCGCTTTGTCGAGATGGGCGATGTGGTCAAGGCAGGCCAGCCGCTCATCAGCTTCGACCGCGAGGCCATTAAGGCCGCTGGTCACGAGGACATCGTGACCGTCATCGTCTCCGAGCTCGATCGTCTTAAGAGCATCGACCATGTCGGCGAGTCTGGAACGCTTATCGGCGGCAACCCGCTCGTCAAGCTTGGCGACCCGCTGCTGGTTGCCAAGACCAAGTAGCCAGGCCCCGCGCCACACAGCCAAAAGGCACCTCGTCAAGCGCCCGCGACCATTTGGCCGCGGGCGCTTTTCGTTTGAAAAACCATCCCGCCAATGCTTTATCTGTATAGCCCAAATGAGCCGAGCTGCTAGAATATTGAACTGTATGGATAACTATCATTCAACCGTTATGGGAGGATACGTGAACCGCACCAAAATCGCGCAGCTCTATGCCGATGCCGAGTCGCTCGGCGGCCAGACTGTCACCGTCGCCGGCTGGGTTAAGTCCGTCCGCGACATGAAGAACTTTGGCTTTGTTACGCTCAACGACGGCAGCTGCTTCCGCGACCTGCAGGTCGTCATGAACCGCGAGGCACTCGACAACTACGACGAGATCGCCCATCAAAACGTCTCGGCCGCACTCATTTGCACCGGCACCGTCAAACTGACCCCCGATGCACCCCAGCCTTTCGAGCTTTCTGCCACTTCCATCGAGGTCGAGGGCACGAGCGCCCCGGATTACCCGCTGCAGAAGAAGCGCGCAACCGTCGAGTTCCTGCGCACCCAGCAGCACCTGCGCCCGCGCACCAACCTGTTCCGCGCCGTGTTCCGCATCCGCTCTGTCGCGGCTGCCGCCATCCACCGCTTCTTCCAGGAGCAGGGTTTTGTCTACGTCAACACCCCCATCATCACCACGAGTGACTGCGAGGGCGCCGGCGAGATGTTCCGCGTGACCACACTCGACCCCAAAAATCCGCCCCTCACCGAGTCCGGCGAGGTCGACTGGAGCCAGGACTTCTTTGGCAAGCATGCGAGCCTCACCGTGTCCGGCCAGCTCAATGCCGAGAACTTTGCCATGGCCTTTGGCGACGTGTACACCTTTGGCCCCACTTTCCGTGCCGAGAACTCCAACACCACGCGCCACGCCGCCGAGTTTTGGATGATCGAACCTGAGATGGCCTTTGCCGACCTTAACGACTACATGGATAACGCCGAGGCCATGCTCAAGTATGTCCTCAAGGACGTCATGGCAACCTGCCCCGACGAGCTCAATATGCTCAACAAGTTTGTGGACAAGGGTCTGCTCGAGCGCCTGGACCATGTCGCCAACTCCGACTTTGCCCGCGTTACCTACACCGAGGCCGTCGAGATCCTGGAGCAGGCAGTCGCTGCTGGTCACCAGTTTGATTACCCCGTCAGCTGGGGCATCGACTTGCAGACCGAGCACGAGCGCTTCCTGACCGAGGAGCACTTTAAGCGCCCGACCTTCGTGACCGACTACCCGGCCGAGATCAAGGCGTTCTACATGCGCATGAACGAGGACGGCAAGACCGTCGCCGCCGCCGACTGCCTGGTTCCCGGTATCGGCGAGATTATCGGCGGCTCCCAGCGCGAGGAGCGCCTGGATCTGCTCGAGGCCCGCATCAAGGACCTGGGCATGAATCCCGAGCAGTACAAGTACTACCTTGACCTGCGCCGCTACGGTTCCTGCAAGCACGCCGGCTACGGTCTGGGCTTCGAGCGCTTGGTCATGTATCTGACCGGCGTGGGCAACATCCGCGACGTCCTGCCGCACCCGCGCACCGTGGGCAACGCCGACTTCTAATCGTCGGACGTTAGCTCGCGTCGCCACACGCCAACGCTCATCGCATAAGCGTCTCTCGACATCGGTCGAGAGACGCTTTTTTTTCAACAGCATCCGTCAAGCTTTTGGCAAGTTTTTGGTCAGTTGAGCAGGGCTGTTGAAAACTCGACCCACCGTTTGCCGACGACTACCGACCGCCCAGAGCGCCCTGCGCCCCTGGGAAAGCCCCACGTCCTAGGCTCCATACCGTCGCCACCCAAAACGGAAAGGACGTGGGCACGATGACCGAAGCCGCTGTTGAAACCTACGACACCACGACGAGGGGCGCCGCCTCGATGGCAGCCTATCGCGCCGTTCGCATCCTGCAACTATTAAGCGAAAACACCGGCGAGGACAAGGCCATGCTTTCCGATGAGTTGATCCGGCGCCTCGCCCATCCCGACGACCCCGCCCGCATGCCCATCTCGGCGGCGCGGCGCAGCATCTACACCGCCATCTCCGCGCTTCGCCATGCCGGATATGAGATTGAATACAAGCGCGGCGTGGGGTATCGGCTCTTGACCCGTCCACTCACCGACGAGGAGATCATCCGGCTCCACGGTATGGTCATGCGCAACCGCTCCACGCCTATCGCCATCCGCAAGAGCATGGCGCAGCACTTAGTTGCCATGGCGAGTGCCGACGTTCGCGGCTATCTCGATACACCCGAACCTGCTCCAAGCGCAGGCAGCAAGGCTACCAAGGCAACACGCACGCCCATCAAGCGCATCGACACGTGCGAGCTCGTCGAGCAGGCCATCGACCACGGAACCACGGTGAGTTTTGATATTTCGAGCGTCACGACGCGTGGCGAAACCGAAGCAGCACGGATGACACTCCGTCCCTTTGCCATCAGGCAGCGCGATGGCATCTCGTATCTGCTGGGAACGGTCTACGACGCCCGAGGCGCCGATGACACGTTGCGTACCGTAGAGATTGGCCGAATGAGAAACGTCACCACACGTCTCCTCGACGGCAAGAAGCTCTTCGCCGCCCTAGACGAGGACGACGCCTCCTCCGCCGCATAAGACCCTCCGCCGCCCATTCGACTACCCGTACCGCCCATCCGATTCTGTATTAAAAAACCCGCCAGGCTGTTGTAAAAATGGACATCAGCGCTACTATAGTTCCACTTGCACTTTGTCCCAGTGCAGTGTTTCCAGCCATTTTTATACTGGGGGTAATGATATGAAGGACATCACCATCAGCCGCAGGAGCCTTCTGGTCTCCGCCGGCCTGCTCGCGCTCGCCCCGCTCGCCGGATGCGGCGGCAACTCTGGCTCCGGCTCTGCTGCCGCCGGTTCCGACTACACCATCGGCGTTCTGCAGCTCACCGAGCACTCCGCACTCGATGCCGCCAACGACGGCTTTGTCAAGGCCATCAAGGAGAGCGGCCTTAAGGTCAAGATCGACCAGAAGAACGCCCAGAACGACCAGTCCACGTGTAAGTCCATTGCCGACAAGTTTGTGGGCGACAACGTCAACCTGATTTATGCCATCGCCACGCCCGCCGCGCAGGCTGCCGCCGGCGCCACGGCCGATATCCCCATCGTGGGCTGCGCCATCACCGACTACGCCGCCTCCGGCCTGGTCCAGGACAACGACAAGCCCGGCACCAACGTCACGGGCGCTTCCGACCTCACCCCGGTCGCCGAGCAGCTCGAGATGATGCAGAAGGTCCTGCCCGACGTTAAAAAGGTCGGCCTGCTCTACTGCACCGCCGAGTCCAACTCCGACGTCCAGATCAAGGCCGCCAAGAAGGAGCTCGACAAGCTGGGCCTCGAGTACACTGACTTCACCGTCTCGAGCTCCAACGAGATTCAGTCCGTCGTCGAGTCTGCCGTGGGCAAGGTCGACGCGCTGTACTCCCCCACCGACAACACCATCGCCGCGGGTGCCTCGCAGGTCGGCCAGATCTGCAAGGAAAACAAGCTTCCCTTCGTGACTGGCGAGGAGGGTATGTGCATGGCCGGCGGCCTGTTTACCCTCTCCATCAACTATGAGGACCTGGGCTACGCCGCGGGCGAGATGGCCGTTAAGATCCTGAAGGGCGAGGCCAAGCCCGAGGATATGCCGATCAAGCACCTCTCGAGCAAGGACCTGGTCGTCGTCAAGAACGACGAAATGGCCGAGGCCCTGGGCATCGACCTTTCCGCCCTGGACGCGTAATGCCATACGCGGCATGCGTCTAGAGCCCGTGCTCGCGCTTTAGCCGCGTTATTCAATATCTGAGCCACAGGGGCGGGCGCTGTAGACCGGCGTCCGCCCTGCTTGTTTCAGGTAAAACAAAACGTCTGTCCGTAACTCTTCTATGCATTGTTACCGCTATTATGGTGAATCACGTGTCCACCCTATCCTAGGAGGTATGAAGCATGCTCATTGCATTGCAGGGCGCCGTTTCGCAGGGCGTCCTCTGGGGCATTATGGTGCTTGGCGTGTTTATCACGTTCCGCCTGCTCGACATTCCCGATATGACCTGCGACGGCAGCTTTGCCCTCGGCGGCTGCGTCTGCGCTGTGCTCATCGTCAATAACAACGTCGACCCGC
>CABUUE010000045.1 GCA_902494685.1 uncultured Collinsella sp. | reverse complement strand
CTCGTGTACTATCGTGAGGAGCGGATCAAGAAGTCCCTCGGGTGGCTGAGCCCGATGGAGTACCGCAGGAAGCTTGGATACGCCTAGGCGCGGTCCAAGAAATCGTCCGCACCCCCTTTAGGCGCCGCGGACCGGAAAACAGGAACTATTTCACCGCAACCGTCCAAACCGCCACAAAGGTGTCTGTCCCCATCGCGGTGGTTGTCTAGAGCTGGCCGCGCAGATAGTCAGCCATATACGGAACAGCGAAGCGCACGTAACCGCGGCGCGCCTGTTCGATAACGCCGGCGTCGATGAGGCGACGGCGATACTTTTGCGCATAGTCGGGTGTGACCGACATGCGCTCCGCTACGTCAGAAATGCGTGACGCAGCGTTTTCGTCGTCAGCCATTGCGGCGAGAAACGCGACGTCTTGGTCCGATAGCGCGGCGAGCGTCGTCTCACAGACGTCGTTTTCGAAATCGGCCTTCGACGCATCGATGGCTCCATCGATGAGCTCTTGCGTCGCGCGTTCTCCTGCATTGCAGCGATTGGCGATGTTATAGCCGATGAGTTGCAGCATATAGGGCGAGCCTTGGGTTGCGCGAGCGGCGTAGAGGCGAAGATCGCTTGGAATATCAAGGCCGAGCTCATCGAAAGCCCGCTGATAATAGGCGTCGACGTCTCCGACCGAAAGCGGATCGAGCGCGACCTTGCGTGCGCGGTTGAGAAATGTCAGCACGCGGTCGTTGAGCGTCGCCGAAACTGCTCCCGGAAGGCCAGCCATAACAAGCGCGACGTTGAGCCCCTCACCGACCAGCTCTTGGTAGGTGGTGACGAGCTGTCTAATCTCAGGTGAATTAGCTTGGAGCTCATCGATAAGGATGAGGATGCCGTGCCCCTGCTCGGTCAGCTTGCGCGCCAGCTGTGTGAGTTTGAACTGGAAACTCTTGGTCTCCTGCACATCGCGTGTGAACTCAAGACCGGCTGAGAAGCCGAAGACGCTCAAGCTGCCGCCAGAAAGTTTGGGGAGATGATGCTTGCTGACATAAGGCTCGCCTGCTTCTTGGATTTTCTCAACAATGCGCTCGAGCATATCCTCGGAGGCTACGGTAGGCGTGGCGACAACAAAGCCAAGCTTGCGTGCGCGGTCGGCAAGTTCCCACAGAAGAACCGTCTTGCCGCTGCCTCGCTGGCCGAGCATGAGCATGGCTCGGTCTCGATTGCCCGGCTCCTGCTCAAGACCGGAGATGAATGTCGAAATCACGTTCCCGCGACCCACCAGATAGGACGGGCGATTTCCAAATGAGGGGGAGAAGATGGTTTCAGTCATAAGTCTCCTTTCCTTTTTTTCCTATTTTTTCCTTTCTTTCCTATTCAGTCAAATGAATTGCTGAGCGAGGGCGGCTACGTAGGCCTCATCGGCAAGAACCTCGACATCGCCTGCGACTAGAATCTTCCATCTCGATCTGTAACATCTAGCGGGCTAAATCGTCTCTACTTGTTACAGATTTAGACAAACCGTAGGGGACAGACCGAACAATCTCGATCTGTAACACCAGGCCCGGTTTTGGCGGCCTACCTGTTACAGATCGAGACAAACCGCCCCCAACCACCACAAAGGTGCCTGTCCCCTTTGTGGTGGATTGGGCGGGCGGGTATCAAAAAGTGTCAGACGGGGCGGTTGCCGAGCACCCGCGCGCGAAAAGAAGTATCGGCCTACGTCGTTGCCGTTGAGCGACACGTTGTTTGCAGGGATACTGAGCCTATGACAACAGCGTGCGAAAGGATTGATGCATGGCTTTCCGTAATGACTTCCTGTGGGGCGGCGCGACGGCTGCCAACCAGTGCGAGGGCGCCTATAACGTGGACGGCCGCGGCCTTGCCAACGTGGACGTGGCTCCGCACGGCCCCGAGCGCTATGCGGTGGTCTCTGGCCAGCGTAAAATGCTCGACTTCGAGGACGGCTATTACTATCCCGCGCAGACCGGCATCGATTTCTATCACCACTACAAGGAGGACATCGCCCTCTTTGCCGAGATGGGCTTTAAGACCTTCCGTATGAGCCTGGCTTGGACCCGCATCTTCCCCAACGGTGACGAGACCGAGCCCAATGAGGCTGGCCTGGCCTTCTACGAGGACGTGTTCCGTGAGTGTCAGGCGCACGGTATCGAGCCGCTCGTGACTATCACGCACTTCGACTGCCCGATTCACCTCATCAAGGAGTACGGCGGCTGGCGCAACCGCAAGCTCATCGACTTCTACAAGAACCTCGCGACCACGATCTTTACCCGCTACAAGGGTCTGGTGAAGTACTGGCTCACCTTCAACGAGATCAATATGATCTTGCACCTGCCGTTTATGGGTGCCGGTCTGGTCTTTGAGGAGGGCGAGAACAAGGAGGCCGTCGAGTACCTGGCCGCTCACAACGAGCTCGTCGCCAGCGCTTGGGCAACCAAGATTGCCCACGAGATCGCCCCCGAGGTCAAGATTGGCTGCATGCTCGCCGCAGGTAGCTACTACCCCTACAGCTGTCGTCCGGGCGATGTGCGCCAGGCGCAGCTCGACAATCAGGACAATTACTTCTTCGTCGACGTTCAGAGCCGTGGCTACTACCCGGCCTATGCCGTCAAGAAGCTCGAGCGTCTGGGTATCGATGTGGGCATGACGGACGAGGACCGCGAGATCCTGGCCGCCAACACCGTCGATTTCATCAGCTTTAGCTATTACAGCGCCCGTTGCTCCGCCGGTGCCGATAACCCCGATGTCGAGCGCACCCAGGGCAACGCCTTCGCCGGCGCCAAGAACCCCTACCTGCAGGAGAGCCAGTGGGGCTGGGCCATCGATCCGCTGGGCTTCCGTATTACGCTCAACGATCTGTACGACCGTTATCAGAAGCCGCTGTTTGTGGTCGAGAACGGCCTGGGCGCCAAGGATGTTGTCGAGGAGGATGGCTCCATCAACGACGACTACCGTATCGACTACCTGCGCCAGCATATCGCCGCGATGCGCGATGCGGTGACCGAGGACGGCGTTGACCTGCTGGGCTACACCACCTGGGGCCCGATCGACCTGGTGTCTGCCGGCACGGGCGAGATGTCCAAGCGCTATGGCTTTATCTATGTGGACCGCGATGATGCGGGCAACGGCACCCTCAAGCGCTCCAAAAAGAAGAGCTTCGACTGGTACAAGCATGTCATCGAAACGAACGGTGAGGACCTGTCCTAAGGGCACTGAGGCGCTCAACCTTGGGGCTCCAACCCTCCTCGCGTACCTAAGTACGCTTCGTCGGGCTTGTCGCCCCCAATCTTGAGCACCTCAGGCCCTTAGGGGGCGGGCCTGACCGCTGTGAATTTCGCGTGCTCATCCTCATAGCCTCCTGACCAAGGCGCCCGGCGAGCAGTTAATGCTTGCCGGGCGCGTTCGCATCGGGATGCCCATCAAGGAAGTGGCGTTGCGCGCGTTCCTTCTGGTCCATGCGGCTCAAAATCGCGGCGTGATGTGGACGGCTGGGGTCGAATTGGCAACATTTCGAGCCTGGCTTCGATATTGAGACTGGTTCTTTATTAAAATGGAATTCCAGACAATTGAGCAGCCGGGGGTTAACCATGAGGGGCATGGGAGACACAACCGCATATCTGCGTCGGGGCATTCGGGAGATTATATGCCTGGCGCTGTTCTTCTTCACGTTTTTGGCGTGCGAGTATCTCTTTGATGTGCGCATAGCCGAGTTCGTGCCATCGAGTGAGGTCGTCATCTACGAGAGCATCGTTGTCGGCGCGAGCGTGATTGGCTTTTTCGTGCGCCCATTTCTGTACTATCGCCTTCCCCAGACGATCGATGCGACGAGCGATATTACAGGCGTGCTGTTGGTATCGGCGTTGCTGCTGATGATTACGGCAGTGCGGTTTGAGGTAGTAATTGCCGGCGGCCTGGTGGCGTGCTGCGCCCTGGGCTATTGCGGATCGACCGCCCATGCCAATCTTGCGCGGCGTTTTGCGCAGACGCCCTGCCTGGCGCGCGCCGCCGCACTTTCCTATGCCATGGGCGTTCTGGTACAGGTGATCAACCACATGGTGATGCCTGTCGGTATTCCTCAGCAGGCTGTTCTGGTCGTCTGTGCGATCGCGCAGGTGGCGTTGCTCCACGGTGCCCGACGCGCCAAGCTGCGCGACGAGTCCGACCCCAACTTTGAACCCAGTGCTGCCGGGCTTTCGGTAGATGCTCTGGAATATGGCGCCAAGTGGCATGACGATCCCGAGGCAAAGGCGGCATTCCGTCGCGCCGTAGTTCGCCTGACCGTGGCGACGGCGTATCTTTCCAGCGTATTCGCCGCTCTCAACGCGGGCTTCACGACCTTGCATGCTGTCGGAGCCGTCGATTTGGGCGATTGGCCGCGCCTGCTGCTTGTCGTGAGCTCGTTGGTCGCCGGCGCACTATTTGACCTGCACGGCCGCTCGTATATGAATATCGGCATGACATGTGCCGCCATACTGTCCACGCTTTCGTTCTTTGTGCTCATCGTCGACGGCAATGGCGGCAACGAGCTCGCTGCCACGATCATCTTTTATCTGGGCTCGGGCTTTTTCGTGGTGTTCTTTACCACAAAATATGCCGCCGTCTCGCTCTATGCGCGCTGGTCATATTTTTGGCCGTGCATGGGTCGCGTCGTCAACAACGTGTGCTCGATGCTCGTGACGGCGCCGGCGGTGGCGATCATCTCGAGTCAAAACGTGCTGGCTGCGGTCGGTGCGGCGCTCGTGATGTTTGTGGGCATTGCGATTACGCTGCTGGGGCAGTTGGGGCAACGAGCCGACGATGCCGTGATGCAGGATGGCCTGCCGCTTGCCACCGACGATCTTGGTGGGGATCTTGCGCCCACATGCTCCGACCCCGAGCCCGTGGAGGCAGCGGAGCTCACGTCCGATGAACGCCTCGATTCCTTCGTCGCCACCTTTGGGCTTACAGAGCGCGAGCGCGATATTCTTGAGGCCTTGGTCGTTTCGGACCAGAGCGTTCAGGACATCGCCACAACGCTCTTCCTTTCGCGCTCCACGCTCTACCGCCACATTTCCTCGATCAACAAAAAGGCCGGTACCGCCTCGCGTGTGGCCCTTATCAACTTCTTCTGGTCCTGGACACCCAAGGACTAGCGTATGAGCCGCCGCCCAGCCCCTTACTCTAACGGGGGATGTGGCCTCAAAGCACGCCCACATCGACGCCTCGCCTGCGCTAAACTGAAGAGCACGTACGCAATTACGAGAGGAGCCCGCATGGAGGCTTACAAGCAAGAGTTCATCAAGTTTATGGTTGAGTCCGACGTTCTTAAGTTCGGCAGCTTTACGCTCAAGAGCGGCCGCCAGTCCCCGTTCTTTATGAACGCCGGCGCTTACGTGACGGGCTATCAGCTCAAGAAGCTGGGCGAGTATTACGCCCAGGCCATCCACGATAACTTTGGCGACGACTTTGATGTGCTGTTTGGGCCGGCCTACAAGGGTATTCCGCTGGCCGTCGTGACCGCCATTGCCTACCACGAGCTGTACGGCAAGGAGGTCAAGTACTGCTGCGACCGCAAGGAGGCCAAGGACCACGGTGCCGATAAGGGCAACCTGCTGGGTTATGAGCCCAAGGACGGCGACCGCGTGGTCATGGTCGAGGACGTCACCACCAGCGGCAAGTCCATCGACGAGACCTATCCCAAGGTCAAGGCTGCTGCCGATGTCGAGATCAAGGGCCTGATCGTGTCCCTCAACCGCATGGAGGTCGGCAAGGGCGGTGTGACTACCGCGCAGAAGGAGATCGAGGCCAAGTACGGTTTCCCCGTCGCGAGCATCGTCTCCATGGCCGAGGTCGTCGAGACCCTCTACAACCACGAGATCGACGGCAAGGTTGTCATCGATGACGAGCTCAAGACCGCCATCGACGCCTACTACGAGCAGTACGGAGCACGTTAGTTACGGCGTTTTACCAAACGCCGTAACTGCTCGACGCTGCGCGGGCCGCATTTGGACAATCTGACGTTCAACTTCAAGGGCGCGACCAGAAGGTCAGCGCCCTTTCGTTTCACGTCACCTTGTCTCAAATGCGACCCGCTCGCTGTCCGTTCTCTACCTGCGGCGTCGTCTTGCTCCGAATGCGGCTCGCTCGCTGTCGTTGCCGAAACATCGGCGTTGCCGGACTAGTCATTGGGGACGTTCATAAATGACTACTCAGGAATGAGCGTGGATAATCTCCCGTTTTTGGCCTGTGTGCAGGCTCAAAGTGGGAGATTATCCACGCTCGCTTTAATTTGCCTGGGTTGCGATGCCTATCTAATCGGCTCGGCGTCTTCCCTGAGAATCGAAAGATACTCTTCATACCCGTACTGCCGGTATCTCTGTCTTGACTCGTCGAGCGGACGGAGGATACCCAATTCTTCAAATGATTTGACGAGCGAGCTCGCGGTACTCCTGCCGATATCGAGTTGGACAGCGATGAATGCGGTGTCGACGATGGGGTGCTCTTCAAGAATGCCCAACAGCCTTTGCCCGTTTGCAGCAGTCCTTCCGAGATTTTCGGTAATGGTTGCTGTGGAACGGTTATGGAGGTCAACAAGGTTTTTTAAAGACCCTACCGAGTCCTCCGCACTCTCGAGAAGACTGTTGCAGAAAAACTCTATCCATTCCTCGTAAGTGCCTCTCTCCCTTACGGATGTGAGTTGCCGGTAGTACTCGCTTCGATTTTTCTTGAACTGGAACGATGGATAGAACAAGCAAGAATGAAGAACGCCATCATTGATGAGCATAAGTGTAATGAGAAGCCTGCCCAGGCGACCGTTTCCGTCTAGGAATGGATGGGCAATTTCAAATTGGTAATGGACGAGCGCCGCCCGCACAATCGGATCCATTTCGACTTGAGGCTCATTGATAAAGCGTTCGAGGTCCTGGAGCGTGTTACTCAAATCTTCAATGTTTGGAGGGACAAACGATGCGGTTGCAATGGTGCAGCCTGAGGGGCCAATCCAGTTTTGTGAGGAGCGCAGTTCGCCTAGATTCTTCTCCGTTCCGCGCACTCCGTCCAGCAGGACCGCATGAACTTGCCTAAGAAGTCTCGTGCACAAGGGCATCTTTTTGAGCAGTTCTACGCCGCGGTCGACAGCACGGACGTAATTCACGACGTCTGCGACATCTTTATGATGGAGTTGTGTTTGCGATGGACTAAGTAGGTCGTCAAACGTGCACTGGGTTCCCTCAATTTGCGAAGAAAGGAGTGCTTCTTTGCGCACGTACATTGTCAGATACATGTCGGCGTTGGGAACAAAGTAGAGCATGCCTTCAAGCTCTCCAAGCTTTCGTGAGCATGCGGAAAGCGTGCGATAGGTTTCCTCGGTGAGGTTTAGCTGCCTCAATGATTGCAAGGGCGTTGGAAAAAACGAATAGTAAGCCAATTTCCCCGATAGATTATTGCGGAGCGTTCCCTGGCCGTTCTCCTCGATTTGCATCGCGCCCTCCATATCTTTAGTGCCGGAAACTCGTTATTAGGCTAATCATATCAATTCTAATAACGAGTTTAATGATTAAATAGTTATTAGAATTCATGTAAACAATCTAATGATGAGAAGTCGTTATTACTTGACCATGGAGCTCGGCTTGGTACAAGGGGGTCATCCAAAATGAACGTGGATAATCTCCCGTTTTTGGCTCGGTGACGGCCTCAAAGTCAAAGTGGGAGATTATCCACGCTCGTTAGTTAAGCGTCCGAAAATCCACACTCGCCAAACCTACCAAAAAGGGACGGGTTTATTTTGGCACGTTTCGGTCGGTATCAGGAAGTGTCAGGGACGGGGCGGCGGCAGGACTCGAGAGCGAAAAGAAGTATCGGGTTTGGTGCGCCCGCTTCTGCCCGTCCCGTGTGCAGGCGATACTCGGCTTATCGACCCGCGATGCAAAGGAGATGCTCGCCCCACGAACACTACCGGGAAGGGCTCGCGATTCGAGTCCCCACCTTAGCATTTGAACCATTTGGCACTATAATTACCGTAGGCATGCGCACAACGTTGCGCTTAATCAAGAGGAGAAAACATATGGGTCTGTTTGACATGTTCAAGAAGAAGGCTGAGCCCGCGGCTGCCGCTGCTCCGGCCTCCATCTCTGCTTCTGCTGGCGCCGACGTGCTGTGCTCGCCCGTCAAGGGCAAGGTCATCAAGATGGCCGACGTGCCCGATCCCGTCTTTGGTGGCGAGGTTCTGGGCAAGGGCTGTGCCGTGTGGCCCGAGGACGATCTGGTCTACGCTCCCTGCGACGGTAAGGTGACCGTCACCATGGGTCACGCCGTGGGTCTGCAGTCCGATAGCGGCATCGAGGTTCTGGTGCACGTTGGCGTCGATACCGTCAACATGAACGGCGATGGCTTCGAGGGCTTCGTCAAGGCCGACGACGTTGTGAAGGCTGGCCAGCCCATACTCAAGATCGACCGCGCCAAGATCGCCGCTGCCGGTTACAAGGACTGCGTCGTCGTGGCCGTGTCCAACACCGCCGAGTTTGCCGATGTCGAGCTCACCGTTGAGGCAGAGTCCGCCGTCGCCGCCGGTGACGCCATCGTCAAGGTCGTCCGCAAGTAAACTGCGGCGTCCAAAGGATGTGCAAGGGTGGTCGGGTTTTCCGGCCACCTTTTTTATTGCACCGTGGGGAAGCGTTTTATTGCACGTTGGGCGGGCTTGCAAACCGTTCGGACGCTAAAACGAACCGACCACGCCTTCGCGTTGCCGAGGGTGTTCATAAGTTGATAGTATGGGCTTACTTATTACAACGTGTGCCGCGTCCGGGAAGCGCGGTGCCGCTCATTGGGAGGAACAACATGAAAAAGAAGCTGCTGCTTGCGCCCCTCATGGCCGTCTTGGTTGCATGCGTGGTCGTGCTTTCCGGCTGTGGAGGTCCTTCGGTTGAGGAGCTCATCACCGAGGATCTTACGACGCAGTTTGACGAGGTCAAGAACGGTGGCGACGACTTCCTCTCTGGTCTGGAGGAGGCTTCGGGCGACGAGTTCGAGCAGCTGGGTATCGATCCCAAGGAGTATGCCAAGACCTATCTCGAGGGCTTTGACTACAAGATCGGCGACGTGACGGTCGACGAAGACAAGGGTGTCGCGACCGCCGAGGTCTCCATCACCTGCAAGTCCATGAACAAGATCGTCGAGGACTTCTCCACCCAGTATCAGGAGAAGGTTGCCGCGCTTGACACGGTTCCTTCCGATGACGAGCTGTACAAGATGGCCGGTCAGGTTATGGTCGATGTGACCAAGGCCACCGAGCCCAGGAAGACCACGGTTATCTTCAAGTACACCTGCAACGACGACGGTGAGTGGTCTGCCGACGACTCCGTCAACTCCGAGATGATGGATGCAATGCTGAGCTAGTTCGTTGCGACGTTTTACCAAACGCCGCAACTGCTCGACGCTGCGCGGTCACCAGAGCGACAACTTGTCATTCAAAGAGGACGGCATGACCAGAAGGTCAATGCCGCCCTCTTTTCATGCCAATTTGTTCGCTCTGGTGACCGCTCGCTGTCGTTGCCAAAACATCGGCGTTGTCATGGCAGTCATTGGGGATGTTCTAAAATGACTAGTCGTTGGTGACGTTCTTGTTTGACTAGTCGTTTAAGAACGTCCATTACAGTCGAAATTGTCAGCCCGGGACCATCTCGGGCTACGATTGAGGCGCGCCCAGAACGGG
>CABUUE010000044.1 GCA_902494685.1 uncultured Collinsella sp. | reverse complement strand
CGCCGGCCGCCGAGCAGGCTACTGCCGCCGAGACCGTCGCGCCCGCGCCCGAGGCCACGCCCGCAGCCACCGAGGCCGCATCGGAGTCCAATGACCGCCTGGCCGCCATGATGCGCCGCAGCGCCCGCCGCGAGGAAGCCTACGTGCCCACCTCGCAGCTCCGCCGCTTCACCCTGCCCGATTCGGCGCCCATCATGCGCCGCGTCATGGGCTTTCTGTCCGACCAGGCCCGCACGCTCATCCATGCCGGCGTGTCGCGCGACCGCATCTGCATCGATCCTGGCCCGGGCTTTGGTAAGTCGGCTAACGAGGACATCGTCATCCAGCGCGAGACTGCCAAGATGGCGTCACTGGGCTATCCGCTCATGTGCGCCGTGTCGCGCAAGCGCTTTGTGGGCGCCGTCTCGGGCGTGACCGAGGCCGCCGAGCGCGATGCCGCTACGTTTGGCGTGTGCCTGGGCGCCATCCAGGCCGGTGCCAACATCGTGCGCGTGCACGACGCCGCGGGTTTTGCGCAGTTCCTGAACGGCTACTGGGCGGTTGCCAAGCCGCAGCCGCGCCGCGCGTTTGTGGCCGTGGGCTCCAACCTGGGGCATCGCTGCGACAACATCCGCGCTGCACGCGAGATGATCGCCGAGATTCCACTCACCTGCGTGTCCAACTCCTCCAAGATTTACGAGAGCGAGCCGGCCTACGAAACGCGTCAGGACGCGTTTGCCAACGCCGTCATCGAGATCAAGACCGAGCTGGCGCCGCTGGTGCTGCTCGACGAGCTCATGAAGATCGAGGCCGAGCTGGGGCGCGACCGCTCCAAAAAGGCCAAGGCCAACGGTCCGCGCACCATCGACCTGGACCTGCTGTGGATGGACGGCGAGACCCACGGCGGCAAAAAGCTGCGCCTGCCGCATCCGCTGATCGGCGAGCGCGATTTTGTGCTGGTGCCGCTCGAGGACTTGATGCACGACCCGGCGCGGTTCTTCCGCTACAACGGCGTCGAGGTCAAGGAGCCCGAGGACCGCGTGGGCCATATCGTGGGCGAATTGGGGCGTATGTAGATGATCGAGATGAATGCTGTTGCCGCCGGTACCGAGCTTGACGCCGCGCGTGACGCGGGCCGCGAGGGTGCGTCCGCGGGCTGGTGCACTTGGAGCGCGGGCGAGGCGTCGTTGACGTTTTCGCTGGTCGTGCGCCCGGATGTGAACATGCATGCCTTCCACGGCCTGCCGTTTGTGGCCGCGATGGGCATGATGGACGCGCTCGTGGGAACGGCTGCGGCACCGGGGCTGGGCCTTGCCGGCAAGGTGGGTATTCAGTGGCCGAGCGACATTGTGTGCGGCGCGCCCGCGTTTGAGACGTCGTTCGCGCGCGTCGCCGTCAACGGTGGTGCCGGTGCTGCGGGCATGTTCGGTGCCGTGACGGTGGATATTGAGCGTTCGGCGCTGAGCGAGCTTGGTGTGGACGTGGCTGACGAAGCGCTGGTCGAGACGCTGGCCGCCGCCGTGCTGGCCCGCGTGGACGCCTGGGCGGTTGTTGCCAACACGCCGCAAGGCGCCGCAGGGCCGCTGGCTCCCGTGCTGGGCGAGTACTTCGACATGGTGCCGCTGCTGGGCCGCCAAGTTGCGGCGGTGTCGCCCAACGGTTTGCCGCTTGCGGTCGGTGTGTTTGCGGGCCTGGACATCTGGGGCCGAGCGACCATCAAGACCGATGCCGGCGAGCAAGAGTTTCCGCCCGAGGCCGTACGGATTCGCGGGCTGTAACGAGAGGCGCCAGCGCTCAAAGACAACGATGACAACAAGACCCTCCTCGGCCTGTGCCGGGGAGGGTTTCGCCTATCTGGGGAATAGGCTTGGCGAGCATTTGCGGGGACTGTGGCATCGGGCGTGCTTGACTTAAGCCCCTGCTCTATCCCAGCTCCTGCATGCGGCGGTAGATTTCGCAGATGCCCTTAATGGTGAGCTGTCCGTCGACCACGTCGAAGGCGTCGGTCGAATCGGCGACGATGCTGGCGAGGCCGCCCGTGGCTATAACGGTGGCGTCCTCGCGCCCCAGCTCGCGCTTCATGCGCGCGACCAGGCCCTCGGCCATGGCGGCGGCGCCCGTCACGGCGCCCACCTTGATGCACTCCTCGGTATCGCGGCCGATGGCATGCTCGGGCGCCTCGAGCGGCACGCTGGCGAGCTTGGCGGCTCGGGCGGCGAGCGCGTCCATCGAAATGCGGATGCCCGGCGCAATCGCTCCACCAATGTAATAACCGTCCTCATCGATGACGTCGATATTGGTCGCGGTGCCAAAGTCCACCACGATTGCCGGCGCGCCGTAGAAAGTTTCGGCCGCAACGGCGTTAGCGACGCGGTCGGCACCTACGGCCTGGGGACGCGCCGCGCGCAGCTTGGTCACCGCGGCCGTCTGCGGTCCGATGACGATGGCGTCTGCGGCAATGCGGTCGGCCACGGCGTGCCATTCGCGCGAGAGCTGCGGCACCACGCCGGCAAAGGCGATCGCGTCGACTGCGTCGAGCGAAAGGCCGTACATCTTAAAGAAACCCATCAGGCGCACATGGATCTCGTCGGCGGTATAAGAGCGGTCGGTGGGCATGCGCCACGACTGCACCAGCTCGTCTCCGTCAAACAGGCCCATGGCCGTCTGCGTATTTCCCATATCGATAGCGAGCAGCATGTCTACTCCCGGTGTTGGCATAAAAGGACGCGCACCATTGTATACGTGCCGTCGACGGCGCTCGGCTGCGATTCGTTTACGGTGATAGGGGCTGAGGGGTTTTAAATATGAAGGAATTATGCTCTACGAGATTTTCCTTGCCGCTTACCGAACTCCCGCGTATTATTCTTTCTTGCGCACATGAGGCGCCCAGACATTGCGGGGTGGAGCAGTCTGGTAGCTCGCCGGGCTCATAACCCGGAGGTCGTAGGTTCAAATCCTGCCCCCGCGACCAAGAACTTGCAGCTCGTCGGCCTGGCCGGCGAGCTTTTTTGTTATTTCGGGACCGTGTTTTCGGTCCAATTCTCGGCCTCTCAAACAAAATCTCGATCTGTAACATCTAGACCCGATTTGGGCGGCTAGGTGTTACAGGTCGAGATATACCGACGGGCCGCCCTGCCCCATCCACCTGCCGCCACCTGATATTCGCCGATTTTCGTTGTGCCGCTGTGCCCCCATGCCATATCCTCTAGACAACTACGCGGCATCATCGCCGCCGCGCCTACAAGAGAGGAATGTCCATGACCGCACCTGCATCCAAGCTGCTCCAGCCCATTACGGTTGGCCCCCTTGAGCTCAAAAACCGCATTATGTTTCCGCCGCTGACTACCGGCTACGAGGAGCGTGACGGTTCCATCGGTGAGCGCAGCCTGGCTTTTTACGAGCGCTTGGCCCGTGGCGGCGTGAGCTACATCGTCATCGGCGACGTTGCTCCCGTCATGACCGCAAGCCCCACGCCCAAGCTGGCGACCGACGCCCAGATCCCCACGTTTAAGGCCCTGGCCGATGCCGTCCACAAGCACGGCGCCAAGGTCGCGCTGCAGCTGTTCCACCCCGAGTACGACGTGCCCGGTGTCGGCCGCATGGTCATGGGTTCCATGGCCGCCGCCAAGGCCGCGCAGGAGGCCAAGGCCGCCGGCGACGAGGAGGCTTTTGCCGCCAAGATGGCCGAGTCCAACGAGATCCGCAACCAGGCCTACGCCAAGCTGCATCACGACATGCAGCACTTTGTGAACGAGGCGAGTGTGGAGCAACTCACCCAGATCAAGGAGGCCATCGCTGCCTCGGCCGCTCGCGCGCAGCAGGCCGGCATCGACGCCATCGAGGTCCACGGCGACCGCTTGGTGGGTTCGCTGTGCTCGGCCATCCTCAACCAACGCACCGACGAGTACGGTGGTTCGTTCGAGAACCGCGTTCGCTACGCGCTGGAGGTCGTCGCTGCCATTAAGGAAGCCGCGCCGCAGCTGATGGTGGAGTACAAGCTCCCCGTGATCATGGAGAACCCCGACGGCACGCCGCGCGGCAAGGGCGGCCTGCAGCCCGACGAGGCCTGCGAGTTTGCCAAGCTGCTCGAGGGCGCGGGCATCGACATGATCCAGGTCGCGCAGGCCAACCACACCGGCAACATGGGCGACACCATTCCGCCCATGGGCGCCATGCCCTACAACTGGACGCTGCCCGTGGCCGAGCGCGTCAAGGCCCTGGTCTCCGTGCCGGTGGCAACCGTCGGCCGTGTTGTTTCGGTCGAGGCCGGCGAGAAGATTCTGGAAGACGGCGCGGCCGACATCATCGCCTATGGCCGCTCGCTCATGTGCGACCCCGACATTGCGCTGAAGGCTGCCACGGGTGAGCCTATCCGCGAGTGCCTCAACTGCAACAAGGGCTGCGTCGACGCGATTCAAAACCGCAAGTACATCTCGTGCGTGCTCAATGCCGAGAACGGCGACGAGGCGACCATCGCCATCAAGCCGGGCGAGGGCGACAAGAAGATCGCCGTGGTGGGCGGCGGTATTGCCGGCCTGGAGGCCGCGCGCGTGGCGGCCAAGCGCGGCTACGACGTGACCGTCTACGAGGCGAGCGATCATCTGGGCGGCCAGATTGTGCTGGCGGCCGCGCCTCCGCGCAAGGACGAGATCATGCGCTCGGTCGAGTATTACGAGAAGATTCTGCCTGGCCTGGGTGTGAAGGTTGAGCTCAACCATGCCGCTACCGCTGAGGACCTCAACGCCGCCGACGCCGCGATTGTGGCCGTGGGCGCGCACGACGTGGTCATCCCCGTTCCGGGTGCCGATTCGGACAAGGTCGTCTCGAGCTGGGACGTGCTGGCCGGCAAGGTGGAGCTTACGGGCCGCGTCGCTGTCATTGGCGGTGGCCTGGTGGGCACCGAGACTGCCGAATACCTGCTGCAGCACGGCTGCGAGGTGGCGATCGTGGAGATGCTCGACAAGATTGCCGCGGGCGAGTCCGAGACCATTCTGCCGCTGATCATGAGCGATTTTGCAGAGCACAACGTGGAGCAGCATGTTAAGACCCGCCTGACCGCCATTACCGACGAGGGCGTGGAGGCCATTCGCACCACCGAGGACGGCGCCGAGGAGCCGGTGAAGATCGCCTGCGATTACGTGGTGATGGCCGTGGGTTCCAAGGCCAACGCGTTTGACCTGGATGGCGTGACGGTGCCCGTGACCTGCGTGGGCGACTGCTCGGGCGAGCGCACCGCCGACATTGCGAGCGCCATTCGCACGGCGTATCACGCGGCCAACGAGCTGTAGTTGAACATCGCGGCCAGGCGGGGCGGTAGCACGGATCCGTCTCGCCCGGCTGTGTCCCGTCGGGTGTCAACCGGTGCGGGGCCTGCAAGCGCAGCAGGTCCCGCCCTTTTTGTTTTGCTCCGGTGGATGGCAATGCGCGGTAATCATGAGGAGTGAGGACGTCTACTGCCTCGCAGATCACTCAAAATTATTGGGGGAGGGGTTAATAACTATATCCTCTATACCAAAGGACATAAAGAGATGCCAATTTTGTTGACAAGCGAATGACGATTAGCTGCGAGTCGGCTACCAGCGTAAATAATCGATAAAGAAATGTCGTAATTTGGTGCCAAATGCCCAGATAACGCCGCGCCTATTTTAATTAACTGCTTTGAGCAAACAGTAAAATGCTACTATCTAACTTGCACGTAAGAAAGCAGATTAACGGTTAAGGCTAAGAAGTGGCAGGTATGTCGGAAGCAACTAGGACTCGCACGCATGCGCCTGAGGTTAGGCAGCGCGCCGTCGAGATCCTCCAAGAGGGGGTCGGTCATCGCGCCCTCGCCGCGGAGCTTGGCATTCCCCAGGCCACGGCTCGTCAGTGGGCCCGCGCGTATGCCGTGGGCGGTGCCGACGCCGTTCTCAATGCCGGTTCGCATCATCACACCTACTCGTACGACGTAAAGCTCGCTGTGGTTAAGGACCGTCTGGAAAACGGCTTGACGGTTCGCGAGGCCATGATCAAGCACAAGATTCCCAGCGAGTCTTCGGTCAAGGCTTGGTGCCGTCAGTACCGCGAGAGCGGTGAGGCCGCACTGGTCGATAAGCCGCGGGGTCGCAAGCCGCGCGTTAAAAAGGCGGAATAGCAAACGGGATGGTGCGCCCACAGGGGCGCATTTTTCTTGCCGCACCAACTTTTTGGACCGGCGCGAGCCTGTCGGGACATCCTCCAAAGTGGCCAATAAACCGCGCGCAGTGGCCCGCGCGCCTGTCGCTGCGATAGGGGAGCGTCGTCTCTCTGCTCCAAAGCGGACGTGCCCTTGCCCCGTACGCCTAAAACTCCCCAGTTGACCGAAAACCTGCCACCGCAACCCCGTAATTGAGCTATAACGTTAAACAATTGCAGCGTTTTTGCATGGGGGAGTGATGGTATGACGCTACTGTATTTCCTTACCCTGTTTCCGCTGGTACCGGCGCTGGGCATGCTGCTCGCGCGCGGTGACCGCGCCCGCGATGCGGTGGGGCTCATAGGCTCCGGCATTATTATGGCGGTGACAGTTGTAGTCGCCGTCATGTTTTTTGGCACGGGTCCGCAGAGCTTTGAGGTTGCCCCCGGCACCTCGCATGTGCTCTCGATCATCAGCTCCGCCATCGACGTCATCCTGTGCGCCGTCATCCTGTACAACGCGTACAAATATAGGAACGCGCTCACCACGGTGCTCGGCGTAGTCCAGTTGGTGGGCTCGCTCGCCTTTGCAGCCATGACGCTGCCCGCGACCGAAGCCGTCACCGCAACCCCGCTCTACCTGGACTACATGAGCGTAATCATGGTCCTCGCCGTCGGCATTGTCGGCAGCCTGATCTGCGTGTATGCCCTGGGATACATGAAGGACTTCCAGGCCCATGACGAGCATGAGGCCGCGCTGCGCGGGCAGATCGCGCCCGACCGTCGCCCGCAGTTCCTGGCGCTCATGTTCCTGTTCCTCTCGGCCATGTTCGTCATCGTGACGAGCGACAACCTTGAGTGGCTGTTCTGCGGCTGGGAAATCACCACCGTGTGCTCGTTCCTTATGATTGGCTACACTCGCACGCCCGAGGCCATCAAAAACGCCTTCACCCAGATCATCCTCAACATGCTGGGCGGTATCGCGTTTTTGGTCGGACTCATGTACCTGCACGTTAACGGCATGCCGCTGACCATCTCGGGCATGATCGAACTTTCCGGCGCCGGAACCGCGCAATCCGCGTTGCTGGTGATGCCGGTCATCCTGTTGTCGCTCGCCGCGCTCACCAAGGCCGCGCAGATGCCGTTCCATACTTGGCTGCTCGGTGCTATGGTTGCTCCCACGCCCACGAGCGCCCTGCTGCACTCGTCCACCATGGTCAAGGCCGGCGTGTTCCTGATGGTCAAGCTGAGCCCGCTCTATGCCATCTATCCCGTGACCGGCTTTATGGTCACGAGTGTGGGTGCCATCACGTTTTTGCTTGCTGCCCTCATGGCCATCTCGCAGAGCAACGCCAAACGTGTGCTCGCGTACTCCACCATTTCCAACTTGGGTCTCATTAGTGCCTGCTTGGGTGTCGGCGCGCCCGAGGCCGTATGGGCCGCCATCTTCCTAATCCTGTTCCACACGGTGGCAAAGTCGTTGCTGTTCCTGTGCGTGGGCACGGCCGAGCATCATATCGGCAGCCGCAATATCGAGGACATGGACGGCATGTTCAGCCGCATGCCGCATCTGACGCGCCTGATGATGCTGGGCATCATGGGCATGTTCGTGGCGCCGTTTGGCATGCTCGTGTCCAAGTGGGGCGCCCTGGTGGCGTTTGCTCAGACCGGCAACGTGCTCATGATCATGGTGCTGGCCTTTGGCTCTGCCGCGACGTTTTACTTCTGGGGCAAGTGGCTTGCCAAGCTTTCGGGCGTCGACCCCACAGCTCAAAACGTTGAGGTCAATGTCCATAAGACCGAATGGATGGCGCTCAACACCATCGCCGCGCTACTGATTCTGTGCTGCGTGGCGTTCCCGGTTATCTCGAGCGGCCTGGTGTCGCCTTACTTGGCTATGGTGTTTGGCCGCGTGCCGTACGTTATTGGCAAGGACGCCATGTATCTGATGGTGGTTATCGTGGCGTTTATCGCCGTGGTGCTGCTGACTTCATTCCGCGTGAGCAACAAACCGCACGTCAACGTGTACCTTTCGGGCGTGGGAACCGAAAATTACCGCCATTTCCGCGGCTCGATGGGACATGAGGTGAAGGCCGAAAAGCGCAATTGGTACTCGGAGGACGCCCTTGGCGAGAAGCGTATTGGCCCCGCGGGTAGCGTCGTGTGCTGCAGCATTATCTTGTTTGCGCTGCTGTGTTGCGCGTGGATTGGGCCCGAGCGGCTTGCCATGAGCGCGCCCTCGGTGCTGCGCGGTAAGTATTTCGAAGGCTCGGGCGTCGTGGGCATTTTTATTGGCACCGTGGCGTTTGCCTTGCTGGCGCCGTTTATGGGCGGTTTGATTGACGGTCTTGACCGCAAGCTTTCGGCTCGCATGCAGGGCCGCGTGGGGCCGCGTCTGCTGCAACCCTTCTACGACGTTGCCAAGCTGCTGCGCAAGGCCCCTGCCAGCGTAAACACCATGGACGATACCTACATGGCGTGCGCGCTCATCTTTACCGTCGTGGGCGGCGGCATCTTTGTGTCGGGCTCCAACACGCTGCTGTGCGCTTTTATGGTGACGCTCGCCGCGATCTTTGTGGTGCTGGCGTCCGCCTCGACGCAAAGTCCGTTTGCCCAGGTCGGCGCCGACCGCGAGCTGCTGCAGGTCATGAGTTACGAGCCCGCCGTTCTGCTGATGAGTGTGGGCCTGTACCTTGCCACCGATAGCTTCGATTCCATCGCCGTGACGGGGCAGTCGGCCCCCATCATCGTGTACAGCGCGCCCATTTTCCTGGCGCTGCTCGCGGTGCTTACCATTAAGCTGCGCAAGTCGCCGTTTGACCTTTCGTATTCGCATCACGCGCATCAGGAGATCGTCCAGGGCGTCGCTACCGAGATGAGCGGCGGCACACTGGCCAAGATGACCCTTATGCACTGGTGCGAGACCGTGCTGTTTTTGATGTGGGTGGGCATGTTCTTTGTTTGGGACAACCCGGTGAGCTGGGTGGTCGCCCTGGTCGTGATGGCCGCGACGTATTTTGTCGAGGTGCTGATTGACAACACCTTCGCCCGTAGCACCTGGCGCAGCTGCTTTAAGCTCGGCTGGGGCGTGGCGTTGGTGTTTGGCCTGCTCAACCTTATGCCCATCCTCGTCGACGTGTTTATTTAGGAGGCGGCATCCATGGATCATAAAATGTCGCGCTCGCCGTGGGTTATTCATTACGACGGTTCGAGCTGCAACGGATGCGATATCGAGGTGCTGGCCTCGCTCACGCCGCTGTTCGATGCGGAGCGCTTTGGCGTGGTCAACACCGGCAACCCCAAGCATGCGGATATCTTTTTGGTGACGGGGTCGGTCAATGCCCAGAACCTGCCCGTCGTGCGCCAGATCTACAACCAGATGCTCGAGCCCAAGTGCGTGGTGGCCTGCGGTATCTGCGCGTGTTCGGGCGGCGTGTTCCGCGATGCCTACAACGTGATCGGCGGCGTGGACCGCGCGATTCCCGTGGACGTGTACGCGCCCGGGTGCGCCATTCGCCCCGAGACCGTGATTGATGCCATTGTGGAGGCGTGCGGCATCCTTGATCAGAAGGAGGCCGTGATGCGTGCTGGCGGTGACCCGCTTACCGTGGGCGGTGCCGCTACCTGGGACGGTGGCGTTAAGCTGGGCGAGGACGGGTTTGTGGCTGCGGGGGTCG